>DASSCU010000010.1 GCA_035697485.1 Actinomycetota bacterium | reverse complement strand
GTCGGCCGCGAAGCTTTGTTCGTCGTCGACGGCGCGACGAGCGAGGAGGTCGGTCAGGCACGCGTCGCGCTGGCAGGCGAGCCCGCCGAGCCCGTCGACGATTCGCGGATCGTGCTTCCCGGTCAACTCACGGCCGCGAGCCCGCATGCGCTGGTCGTGACGGCCGAAGCCCACTTCACGCTCGAGGACGGCTCCCTCGTGCGGGTACACGCAGGTGAGATCGTCGACGACCGCGAGGCGTGGGTCGTGAAGGCGCGGAAGGCGCGGCGAGGCCTCTTCCGCAAGCCGTGACGTGATGATCTCGGGGGGTCCCCTCAGACGCTCCTCGAGTAAGGGCCGGGCGGCCCGCCGGCGGGTGTTCTCCCTTCTGCTCGTCGGCGGGTCCCTCCGGTCGGTAGTGGGTCAGTTTGAATCTGAGGGGTGATCCTGGGCGTCAGTTTCGAGGAGGTCGTTGGCGCCGGCGACGGTGAGTAGCCGGTGCGCGGCGCGCGACGGGTTGCGGAGGACTAGTGAGCCGCCGTTCTCTGTGAGTCGACCGCGCGCTTGGACAAGCACGTGCAGGGCCGACGAGTCCATGAACTCGACGTCGGAGAGGTCCAAAACGATGGTCTGCTCCGGACCCATGTGGGGTTCGATGGCGTCTCGCAGCCGTCCCGCGGTCGCCATGTCGATCTCGCCGCGGACGTGGATGACCGTCGCCTCGTCCGTTGCGTTGACCTCGGTCGAGAAGCCTTGGGCCATCAACCGGAATTTAGCGGCGTGTCGGGCGGGTGGCAATTCTCCGTTGGTCCCGGGTGTTGTCTCGGCTGAAGTACGTCAACGGGGGGACTCATTCAAAACGGACCCACTACCCCCCGGTCGACCCCCTTGATTCGCACCCCAGCGTGGGGCGGTGCCCGGGGAATTTCGCCTTCAACGCGTGTCTCCGAGCGTCGTTCCATCCGTGCTCGATGCGATCTTCGGACGCGGGCGATCGTGGGTCCGTGACGCACTCTGCGCTCAACCGCCGTACGACGAGTGGAACTTCATCCCCGAATCTTCCGGATCGTACGGCGCCAGCCTCCGTCACGCACCCTCGACCGTCGTGTCCGCGTTCGAGGTCTGCGCGGGATGCCCCGTCCGTCGTCAGTGTCTGCTCGACGCCCTCGGCGAAGAGGAGTTCACCGTCACCGGAGGCTTCGGTGGGACAACAACAGCCGAACGCCGCGCCGCGTTGAACGAGGTCGCCGGCGAGCTGGCGGACGAGCCAAGGCCGATCGAGCTCGGCCGCGACGACCGCCGGACCTACACGTCGGCCGCCAGGACTCGCCGACTCACCGGGCATAATTCGATTCGCCGCTACGGCATCGACCGCACCCGACTGGCTGAGATGACAGCCGACAGACTCGAGGCATCGTTCGAGCGCCGCCTGCGCAGATGGCGCGCTCTGCAGCACGCTAAACCGCGGAACAAGGCTTCCCGGGTATTGCTTCGCTAGGTTTCGTGGTACCCCGCCCCGGGTACATCTTGTCGGTCGTCGGGACCCCTCAACTCCCCGGCGATAACCGCTCCAATCCGACGGAGCCCAGAGGACGGCCGCTTGGGCGGCCGTCCTCTTCTTGTGACCAGGCGAGTCTCGATCGCGTCCACTCTGGTCTGGTCTGGGCCATTCCCAGCCATGACAAAGCCCCGGCTGCTCGCCGGGGCCCTGCCTGCTGTCGTGTGAAGGGTTGATCAGGCGAGACGACGGTTCCTGCCCACGTCACCTTCGCCTTTGTCGTCCCAGGTCGCCCTGTCCGACCCGCTGCGCAGTAGGGCGATGAGTGAGCCAGCCATCGCGATCAACGCACCGGCTGCTGCCACGTACAGGCCCACGTCCGGGGAGCGCTCATCCGACGCGAGGTAGACCCACAAACTCACCACGGTGACAAGCGCGACGGTGGACAGGGTGACGCCAAGCAGATCCGCGTCGAACCAGGTGCCCACCCGCTTGTTCGCCGCCATCACGATGCCCATGACGAGCATCGCCGCGCCGATCGCGAGAGCGATGCGCCCGTCCGGGAGCTGAAACCCGTTCGGATCGGTGATGGCCAGCTCTCGTCCGTCGATCCAGTCCAGGAACGACGCGACGATGAGGATGAGCGAGCCGACGATCAGAGCGGGTGCAGCGGTACTGCTGCGGCTCGTCCGGCGATCCTTCACCCTCCGATGGTCTTCATCATCCGTCACCCGAATCTTCGGGTCTTCGTGCTCTGTCCTCTGCATTACTTTCCTCCGTCTTTCCCGATAATGGAGCGGTCGGATGGCTGATACCCGAACAACCCTGTCCCAAACGATTGGCGAATGGTGGGGAGGCGGTCCAGAGTGCTCACGCACTCCGCGATCGGCGATGACCTTCACGACTCGGCGGACGTCCAGGTCTTCGGCTGTGCGTTCCGCCACCGCTCCACGTCCTTGCGTCGCCAGAAGCGATGCCGTCCGATCACGTTCGCCGGCTTCGGGAAGTCATCGCGCTCGGTGACGATATGGCTCACGCGCTGCTTGGTCACGCCGAGGATCGGGGCGATGTCGATGACGCGCACGTAGCCCTGCCCGACCAGCGCGCGAAGCTCGGCTGACTCCGGCACGCTTGTTCGTTCTACGGCGCGGCGACCACCGCGAGCTCGCCGCGCCGATCGATCTCGAGGAACGTCACACCTTCAGGAAGGGATGTGCGGGTGATCCGTGCGAGCCTCGATCCGTCTCGATCGGCCGACCAGTCAACGACTCCCGTCGTGCAGAGCTGAGCCTGATCGTCCTCGGTCAAGCTCGCATAGTTCAACTCGAACGTTCCCTCGGCGGAACCGAATCGCACGGTCCCGGCGAGGTGGAAGGATTTGTGGGACGGCGCTGACGGTTGCGGGCGCCTGTCGAGTTGGAACTCCCCGCTCTCGCCGAGGCGTAGCCGCCGCGGGGAGAAGCCGACCCCGTGCAACGAACCGGTCGTGCCGTCCTCACAGGTCACGGTGAAGAAGATGAGGAAGCTGCGGAGGAAGCGGCGCCCGCTCTCACGTTTCAAGATCTCCAGACGAACCGGCTCGGCCTGGGAGGTTTCACCGCGGTAAGTGATGATCTGGCCCGCCGACGCTGAACCGACGAGCGTGACGACGAGCATCGCGGTCAAAGTGAGCACGAGAGCGCACCGAGCGAGGTTCTTCATCCGTTCCTCCGGTTCCGTTGGTGGGCAACCATCCTGGGGCCGTCGGACACGGTGGTCAACGGGGGGCGAGCCTGGATTGGTCGAGACACGCAGGGACCCCCGAGCGACGAGAGCCCAGGGCCGAACCTTCGGGCCGCGCGACCCCCTGATGAAGGGACGGATGACCCATAGCGCCAGCGGGGACTGCCGATAGCGTCAGCGCGTGATCTACTTCGTGCGGCGCGCCTACGTCGTCGACCCACCAGTAACAGGGCCAGGGAGATCGAACGGATCCTCAGGAGGACCCTCACCCGGTGGCCTAACATCGACAGGGCGAGCGCGTTCGCCAAGCTCGTTGGCGACACCATCAAGGGGATCGTCATTGAGGTCGCCGTCGAGGCCTACGACCAGGCGGCGGCGTCGAAACAGGGTCGAAACGCGATCCGATCGGGGCTGCGGCGGGTGGGGGTCTCAACATCGGACCTGCGACTCGCAGATGGCCTCACGTCGGCGGCGGCTCCCGACAGAGGGTTGAGAACCGGGGTCGGGTGAGTCGGCCGAGATCCTCGGGGTAGAGTCGGCGCAATCGAGAGGGGAATGCGATGGAGCGGCTACGGGTGGCGGTACTGCCGCTATTGGTGTTCTTGGCAGCGTGCGAGGATGAGGGCAACGCCGGTGATGACAACCTGCTCACCGGTGGATCGCTGATCTTGGTACTTATCGTGGTCGCGATCGTCGCGTACTTCGTTCTGAAGCGACGCCGAGGGTAGGTCGCGCGAGGCGACCTCCGCGTTCCGGCCGCGCCTCCCGCCAGCCTGGGCCATGCTCCCGATCATCGTTCAGCACCTTCCACGTGACCGGGAGAGGATGGGGTTCCGCGAGGTAGAGATGGCGGGACGGCTGCACCTCACACTGAGGGAGTACCGGTCTCTCGAAGCGGGGGAGCTGCAGATCACCTTCGACCTGTACGAGCGTATCGTCGAGCCATGTGGATGGCCGCGGTAGTCCGCGCTCTGTGAGGTGCAGCACTCGGCGTGGGGATCTAGTCGGCAGGGCCGAGCCACCTCTCGACCTCGGTAAATGACCAGAGCGGCTCGAAAGACCCCAAGCGTGCGGGTGGGAAGTTCACTTGCTGGCCGACCACCTGGAGATCGTCCATCGTCAGATCACACACATCGAGCAAGCCGTCGAGGTCGAGGCCGCATTCCACACCCTTCTCTGTGAGAAGCCGGTAGCACTCACGCATGTCCTCGCTCAGTTCCCGTGAGTCTGGCGGCTCCTCAGTCACGACTTCGCGTCTAGTCACCCGCATGGAGTCCACTGCGTCGCGCACCTTACGCAGGTGCTCGCTCAGTTCACGTGAGTCTGGCGGCTCCTCAGTCACGACTCTGAGTCTAGGACCCATACAGATGGCGGGCCGGCTGGGGCTCACGCTCGCCGAGTACCGAGCGTTCGAACGAGGGACCTGATGAAGTCGAACGACCTGTACGAGCGGATCGTCGAGCTGTGCGGATGGCCGCGTTAGTGAACCGGCGTCGCGCTCGCCTCGAGCGAGTCGCGCACGGCTTGCCGCGTCACCTCACCGCCCGCCTCGAGTTCGTCGAGCATGTCGCACCAGTCCGTAAACGACGAATCCTGGCGTAGGCGCTCACGCACTGCATCGCGCACGTCCTCGGGGCAGTGGAGATAACCCAGCAACTCGGCCCGGAGCCAAGGCGAGACCGTCTGCGGGCTATCCAGGAGACTGCGGGCTGAAAAGGACATGGCCCACGAGATGTACCCACGAGCAGCCCGCACCATGCACTCTGTCCGATGTTTGCTCCTACGAACGGATCGTGGAACTGTGCGGTTGGCCCGGCTAAGACGAGGGTCCGGCATGCGAGGGGGGCCCAGCGTGCACAGGAGCCTTCGCGTGGGCCGGAGGTCCAGCGTGGGCCGGAGGTCCAGCGTGGGCCGGGGGTGTTGGGTCTGAACCTGGGCCCAGCTCATCCGTCGGTCGATGGGTTGCTGTCGCCGGCGGCGGCTGGATCCCTGGCGAGCTGAGTCCAGCCTTGTCATGCTCGTCATCCGACCTGGCATCCCCGACGGGACGCGAGAATTCCGGTGCCTCAATCACGAATAGCGAGGGTCCCCCCCAGCCGAGGCCGTTCTCGGAGGCGGCGCTGACCCCTTCCCTCGCTGACGAAGGCCACAAGACGTTGCAGCCGACGAAGAGCACCGTGGCCGCCGCCGGGATCCCTAGCATCACCTTTGGCCTCGCAGGCCATTGCGGACGGCGAATGAGCCATGCGACGGTCAAGACGGTAAGACCGCTGCAAATCACGAGCGCGGCAATCGCGATTGGTGCGATGGGGGCCTGCGAATCCGTCAGCACAAGCTCCCGTCTACCCGCCGCCCGTCCGTCCTACACCGGACCGCTCCTCGGAGATCCTCAACTAGTCTCACCGCGATGGCTAGCGCGATCCCGCCTGGCGCTCCGCGATGACCTGATCGCGTTCCTGCTATGCGACTCCGCCGACATCATCGCCGAGCTGCTGGTCCGCAACCCTGGCATCGGTGACCTGCTGGCCGATCTGGAAGCCGACGACGACCTGCGGGCACGGCTGGAGATAGAACGACTGGAGGCCAGAGGCTGACTCTCCGCGCTCGAAGCCGGCGACCTGCACATCACGAACGACCTGTACGAGCGCATCGTTGAGCTGTGCGGGTGGCCGCGTTAATGAGCCGACCTTGCGGTCGCCTTGAGCGAGTCGCGCACGGCTTGCCGCATCACCTCACCGCCCGCCTCGAGTTCGTCGAGGAGGTCGCACCATTCCGTGAACGACGGATCCTGGCGTAGGCGCTCACGCACCGCATCCCGCACGTCCTCGGGGCAGCGGAGATATCCCAGCAGCTCGGCCCAGAACGCCTGCGGGTTGTCTTCCAGGAGAGCGCGGGCTGAGAAGGACATCGCGGACGATCCTACCCACGAGCCGCCCGCGCCATGCATATCCGCAGATCGTCACTCCCTGCGGTCCGCAGGCGGCGTCGCGATCGTCGAGACGTGAGCCGCGCCGCCTAACCCCTTTCGGTGTCGCAGTGGCTCACGCTGGGCGCGGACGGGCAGCGCGACGCGCCGTCCGCATCCAGTACCACCTCGCCTTCGTTTCGGACGAAGGTCTTGGCGCGGAGGCCGTGGCCCAAGTAGCATGCGCCATTCCGATTCTTCGGGCGAGTGTTCTTCAGGGACGGGGAGCCTGCGATGACCGACCAGTCGCACATCATGGACGTGGCCGCGGAGGCCAGTCTCACGTCATCCGAGGAGACCGTAGCCAAGGTCGAGATGGCTGTGGAGATGAACGAGGATCCCGCGGTTGCCGAGGTCCTCGAAGATGCGGCCATCGCTGCCGATGCCACCGTCTCGCGCGTCGGTTGGCTGCGGTCTCGTTTGAAGCGGCTCTGGCCTGAACGAGCCGTCTAACGTTCCTGCATCAGACCCTGAACTCGAACCACACGCGCCCAGGCGGCCCTGGCTCGAAGCCCCAGGTATCCGCCGACGCCTTAACCAGTGCGAGGCCGAACCCACCGGAGCGTCCCGCGGTGCCCGGTCGCTCGACGATATGCACACCACTTGCCGAAGTGGGCTGCTCGACCTCGACGTGAACGTGGTCATCATCCGCCTCGATACGGAGGTGGAGCAGGCCAGAGTTGGGCTGCATTCCTGCATGGCGCACCGCGTTGTTCACCAGTTCGCTGACGGCGAGCCGGGGGCCATCCGATCGCCCGTTGAGCGCTGGGGGCGGGATAGCCTCGTCCAAGGCAGCTCGGGCTAGTCGCCCGGCGCTGCGGTGCACCGGGAGGACTACTTCTCTGCGTAGGATGAGGCTTCCCTTCGCTTGAGCGTTCGCAGTATGTCTTCGCCGGTAAGAGCTTTCCCACGATCCTGCTCTGCAAACGATTCAAAGCGAGACGAGCATGGCTGGTGCCCCAGCCTTCAGCGGACTGCACGGGGGTCCAGCGTCCATCCACGAGCTCAGGGACCGGGCCGTCCTAGCCTCGGACTAACCTGAGCCATGCTCCCTATCCTGGTTCAGCACCTGCCACGTGACCGGGAGCGGATGGGCCTGCGAGAGATCGAGATGGCCGGACAGCTGCACCTGACGCTTCGTCAATATCGGAACCTCTAGGCCGGCGAGCTGCACATCACAAACGACCTGTACGAGCGGATCGTCGAGTTGTGCGGATGGCCGCGTTAGTGAACTGGCGTCGCGGCAAGATGCTCGAGGTAGCCATCGACGAGAGCCTGCAGGAGTGGATAGTCTCCTTTGGCCCCGGCGCCCCTATGACGCCTGCTTGGCCCGCCGGCGGGCCAACCACAGAGCGAGGAGCCCCGCTGCGACCAACGCGACCGCCACGATCACGGCCGTCGACGTGTCGCCACCCGTGAAGGCCGTCGCGTCCGCTCCACCGTTGCCGGCGACCCCTCCCGCACCCTCGACCACGTTCTCGGGCGGCGGGGACTCGGTGTAGTCAGCGAGTGCAGTGGTGGAGGCCATCGTCACGAAGGCGATGGCACTTGCCACCATCACGGCGATCTTCTTCATGTTCTTCACTTCCTTCCGGGTTTGTCAGGCTGATACGCCCAGGGCATGCCGCTCCACACTGAGCAGGTCGACCATGGAGGATGCGGCCTGATGGTCACGAGGGTGTCCCTGAGCCATGCGAGCCATGCGCGGGCGTCCGGCAAGGCCGTCGAGATCTCGTTCGGCGCGGTCGCCACGAGGATCTGCTCGAGGCGTTCACTGCGTTCCATTGCAAGTCATCTTCCCCACGACCGACCCGGGCGAAACCTCACCAGAGGTCGAGATGGCCGGATGTTGGACTTGACCCTGCGTCACTACCGGGACCTCGAAGCCAGAGAGCTGCACATCACGGAACGACCTGCAGGGGCGGATCGTCGAGCTGTGTGGATGGGCGCGTTAGTGAGCCGAGCTCGCGGTCGCCTCGAGCGAGTCGCGCACGGCTCGCATCTCCTCACCGCCCGCCTCGATCTCATCCAGGAGGTCGCACCAGCCCGCGAACGACGGACCCTCACGCAGACGCTGCCGCACTGCCTCCCGCACGTCCTCGGGGCAACGGAGATACCCCAGCAACTCGGCCCGGAGCCAAGGCGAGAACGCCTGTGGGTCGTCCAGGAGAGCACGGGCTGAGAAGAACATCACTGACATTCTTACCCACGAGCCGCCCGCACCATGTATTTCCGCCGGGTTGTTTACCCCCTGCGGCCGGCAGGCGGAGTCGGGATCGCCTCGAGCGAATCCCGCACGACCTCCCGCATGAGTGGCCCGCTCGCCTCGAGCTCGTCGAGCAGGTCGAGCCAGTCGGCGAGTCGCGGATCGGGCCGCAGGCGTTCGCGCTCCTCGGCGCGGGCCTCGTGGATGCATCGAAGGTGTCGCGCGAGGTCGGCGCGGAGGCGCGGCGGGAGGGTCTGCAGAGATTTCAAGACATGCTCGGAGTCATGCATCAGTGCCACTTAGCTGGATCGGGGCCGATGACAACGTGGCGCTTCCGCTTCTGCCCTTCGCTATGCGACTCGACACCAACGAATGCCTTCGCGGCCATGTGAGCTGTACGTCGTTCGAGGCTACCCATCGGCGGCAGGTGCTTGTCCTGCCCTGATTTCACGACCAGCGCACCTGATTCACGGACGAGCTGCGCAATTCGACGCCACTCTTCGTTCGGTTGCTCCTGGGTGAGGTAGTCAAGACCCCAGGGGTGCTCGCGACCAATCATCGCCACGTACTCGGCCACCGTCCTCGTAGCCTTCCGACCGTTGCACCGAGGGCAAGCGGGCACGAGGTTGTCCAGCGAGTTCGCACCGCCCCTGGCGAGCGGCAGCATGTGTTCCCGAACGAGCGGCCCACCGGCTCCGCAATAGAAGCATCGGTCACCCCACAGGATCGTCACGCTTGATGGAAGGCCGCCCCTCCGCCCATCTCGGCGGGTCGGGCTCGCCACCAGACCGCGTTCCTTTCTCCGTTCCACCGCCCCCACTAGGTCTGGACGAAGGGTCCCTTGCCCACGAGGCACGTCCGTACTGAAGCGTGCGGATCGCCCGGTCCGCGCAGACAATCGCCGAACGCTCCGTGTGCGAGGCATGACCGCAGCGTCAGACCCGGCGATTGGCGGCGTAAATCACCCCCGGATACCGGCGGTTGTAACTCCTGCTGCTCCGTCGCCACATCACGGACGAGGACTTGACTGTGCAAGGGTGCGAGTACGACCCCTTGGCTCCACACAGGAGACAGACCGACCCTCTCGCTGCTTCGCTGCCTCGGCCTTGGCCAATGGCTCGCGTCGTGCTCTCGCCCTCGCTTTGGCGTAGGAGATCGAGCCCCAGATTGCCAACGCCACAGCTAAGGCAACGAGGAGACCCAGCCAACATTCCACGTTGGGACAGGACAGTAGTCCGAGTGACCGCAGAGCAGGAAGAGCGACTCGTTGGCCAGGGGCCTGTGCCGCACATTCACTGGCGCACGGACTACCCTGGGCCGGATGATCGGTGCGATTGACCCGTTCTGGGCGAGCGTCGTCGGAACGCTCGTCGGGGGCACCATCGTCGTCACCGATCAGCTCGTGACCGGCTGGCTGGAATCCAAGCGCGGCGACCGACGTACCGCCCGGGAGCGGCGCATATCCGACCTCCTCCTCCTGCAGGAACTGGCCGGTGAATACGTCCATCTCGCCGGGGAACGGGTCCTCTGGGCAAGCACGCTCCCCGGCCCTTCTGGGCAAGCACGCTCCCCGGCCCTTCTGGTAGGACGCCCGTCGACGAGATCGCCGACCGCACCCGAGTCATGTTCAGGATGCGTGGCGCGACGGCCCGCATCGGCGATCCGACGCTCGATGAATGCGTGATCGACTTCCTCCAGGCGCTTGCCGACGAGTGGATCGAGAACAAGGCCAAAGATCCGGATGACGACACCCCGGCTGACGCCATCGCCGCCCTGCACGAACGGATCGGGCATCTGATGAGGGAGCTCTGAGCCACCGCACATAGCTGGGGGCTTCTCGCTCCCCCGCGAGCTGCAAACCTGCAGGTCAGGCACACCGTTCACGTCGGGATTCCCAAAGCAAGTGCGCTCCCAGGCTACGCTACGCCCCGTGGGCCCGATTGTAGGTGGCCAACGGCCGAGAACGGTACCGAAGGACCGATTGCGCGAGCCGAAGTAGCCCGTCTACCGTTGCGGCGTGCAGCTGCTTCCCCAGAACCGATCGACGATCTGGTACATGGCCCTCGTCGTTCTGCTCGTCGCGGGGCTCGCGATCGGCGTCGCGCTCTTCGTGCTGCAGACGCGGGGTCCGGTTGCCGACCCGGAATTCACCGTCGCCACCGCGCAGGCGGTCGACTGCCCGGTCGGCTCGGGCGTCCCCGTGTGCTACCGGTTCGACGTCACCAACACCGGTGGAGGCGATGGCGCGGTTCGGTGCGTCGTGGTGCCCGCGGACGCCGGGTCAGCGGTGTTCACCGCCAGCGGCACGACCGTCTACGAGAGCGACGGGCCGGTCGCGGTCGGCGACACGTACTCGCTCTACACCGAGGTCGAGGCCGCGGAAGGCGAGACCGTGGTGGAGCGACCGGCGGTCGCCTGCCAGGGCTGAGCCACGCTCAGAAGGAAAAGGTCCCCTCGCCCGTGGGTCGCACCGCGCCATCGACCTCGATCGCCCACGAGTCACCGTCGGCCCGGACCTGCACGTGGAGGAAGCTGGGTCGCCCGACCATCTCGCCTTGGGCGACCACCGCCCGGCCCGGCATGCCGGCGAGCCCGTGCCGCGAGAGATACGCGCCGAGAGGGCCTGCCGCCGAACCCGTCGCCGGATCCTCCCCGATCGCCGGGAACCGATCGAACATGCGCGCCATGACGTCGCCGTCGCCGCGCACCGTGAAGAGGTAGAGCGACTCGGCATCGGCCGCCGCACACACCGCGGTGCACGCTCTGGGATCGCGCTCCGCCGACCGCAGCGCCGACTCGTCGCGGACGGGCACCATCAGGTGCGCGATGCCGGCCGAGACCGCCACGACCGGCAGGTCCGCGATCAGGTCGGAAGCATCGAGGCCCGCGGCGGTCGCGACCGCGGCACGATCGTCGAACGGCTCGCCGAACGCCGACGGCAGCTGGTGCATCGTCGCGCGTCCGTTCGCGAGATCGACCTCGACCGGCACGTCGCCGGCGGCCGACGTCTGCACGAGCGAAGGCGCGACCCGCTCCTCGGCCACCATGACGAACGCCGTGCCGATCGTGGGGTGCCCAGCGAAGGCAAGCTCGGCGTCGGGGGTGAAGATGCGCACGTCGTAACCGTCGTCGCGCACCGCCGTCACGAACGTCGTCTCCGAGAATCCGATCTCGCGCGCAAGCGTGAGCATCGTGTCACCGCCGAGCCCATCGGGCACATCGGGCACCACGCAGAGCTGGTTGCCTGAGAACGGCGTCTCCGCGAACACGTCGAGCAGCCGGAAGGGGACCTTCATGGTGACGCAGTATCTCAGCGCGCATGGTTGCTAGGCTCTGCAGACGTGCCGAGGGCACCTGCGGGTGTAGCTCAATGGCAGAGTTCCAGCCTTCCAAGCTGGCTATGCGGGTTCGATTCCCGTCACCCGCTCCCACATGCGAGAGGGGCGGTCCGATGGACCGCCCCTCGTTCGCGGAACGTCGATCGATCAGGCCGGCGCCGGCGGCATCGCCGGCGGCGCGGAGCCACCTCCCGGCGCCGCGGCGGGGCCCCGGTACGTGGCGTCGCCGAACGCGAGGATCATGTAGAAGATCGGCGCGAAGAAGATCAGCCCGAGTGCGAATCCCGTTCCCTTGCCGAAGCTCTTCGCCAGGTCGATCGAGACGATGATCCAGATCACGAAGTTCACGAGCGGGATCAGGAAGAGGATCAGCCACCACCCGGGTCTGCCGACGATCTTCAGCAGTACCCAAACGTTGTAGATCGGGATGAGCGCTTTCCAGCCTTCCTCGCCCGCCTTCGTGTAGACGATCCACGCTGCGACCAGGTACACGACGATGAAGGCCACGTAGAGCAGCCACAGGATCGCCGATCCGCCTCCGTCGCTCGACTGCGCGAGCAGGTCCATCTCGTCTCCCCCTTCATGAGCAGGCGCGGCTCCGCGCCCGCGAGGACCGGCCCACGATAGGAGCGCACCCCCCGCGCGTGTGGGATTTCCGACTGGACGGCTCCAGGCGCCGAGACCCCCGCGCTAGGCTGTCCGGACGCGCCGGTAGCTCAGGGGACAGAGCGGCGGACTTCTAATCCGCGGGCCGGAGGTTCGAATCCTCCCCGGCGCGCACTGCCCGGCGCCACGATCACGCCCCTGGTACCCGCCCAGCGCACGTGGCAAGGAGCCCTCGTCGACGTCCATCCGAGTGAGGTCCAGACGACCCCCGTGCGTGGTCGCGCACGGTGCGACCATGAAGGTGGAGGTCGTTCGAAGGGAGGGGGACGACGATGCGACTCAACTGGAGGGATGGCGTGGCCGCAGTCTTCGCGGGGCTGATCGCGATGGTCGTGCTGGCGGTTTCGGGGTCCTGGGGGTGGCCGCTGCTGGAGAGTGACAGGACGGGGGTCGTCGCGCTGGTGTTGCTGGCCGTTCCGATGTGCGCCATCGGCGGCTATGCCTTCTGGGACAGCGTGGCGTTCAGGCATCCCGTCCTCGCCTTGCACGACCCGTTCCTTGCGGCGGACATGTTGCTCGGTCCCGTGGCGATCGCATTGATCGTCGGCGGGCTGATCGCCGGAACGCAGCCGTGGTTCCTTGGCCTGGCCGCGCTCATCGGTGCGAAGTGGCTGATCGCGACGGCCCGGCATGCGGTCGAGACGGCGCCGAGGATCCACCCTCACACCTCGGCCGTGCACTGAGAGTTTCAACGGCTCGGGACCTACACCCCGGGCTCCCCCTCGTCGGCCGCACGGTCGGATCGGCGCTGGTCGGCGCGGGACGCTCCGATCGCTCTGGCCGCGGCGAGCACGAGGAGCATCGCCTGCGCGATCTCGAGCATCAAGAGCACGACTGTCTGCCAGTGCCCGAAGTCGGGTACCGTCGCGAGGATCTGCGTGACGATGGTGATCGCGAGGCCGAGCGCCACCGCCGCGAAGACGCCACCCGAGACGCCAACAAGGTCGCGCTCCAGGAACACGATCCCGGCCGCCACCACCACGGCGTTGGTCCAGTACCCCAGGAGGAACTGGATCATCGCTCGCAGCGGGAAGCCCAACGAGAAGACGAACCCTGTCCCTTCCCCGCCGTACATCGGCAGGAGCGGGATGACGAAGGCGATCAGGGCGGCCGCGACGGCGGGACGGAAGATCGCGCGGCGGAGGTCTGGGCGGGGCACCGTTCGCATGGACGGGGATGCTAGTCCACCCGTGAGGCGAGGCTTCCCAGCACGGCCCGGAGCCGTTCCTCGAGCGTCGCCTCGTCGGCGGCACACACCGTGACGTGTCCCAGTTTGCGGCCGGGGCGAGGTTCCTTCCCGTAGTCATGCAGGTGTGCGCCGGGCACCGCGAGCACGGAGGCACGCTCGGGCATCTCGCCGATCACGTTCACCATGGCGCTCACCCCGACCGCATCCGTCGACCCGAGCGGCAGCCCGCAGACGGCGCGCAGATGGTTCTCGAACTGCGATGTCTCGGCACCCTCGATCGTCCAGTGCGCCGAGTTGTGCACCCGCGGCGCCATCTCGTTGCCGAGCAGCGAGTCCCCCACCTGGAACAACTCGATCGCGAGCACGCCCACGTACTCGAGCTCACCCATCAGCGAGAAGGCATGCGACTCGGCGGCGCGTTGCACGTGGGCGTCGAGGCCGGGTGCGGGCGCGCGGGTGCGACGCAGGATGCCGTCGCGGTGCTTGTTCTCCACGGCCGGATAAGCCGCTCTCGAGCCCTCGCTGCCGCGAACCGCGACGATCGACAGCTCGCGGTCGAAGTCGACGAGCGCCTCGAGCAGGCAGGGCACCTCTCCCAACGATCGCCAGGCGTCCTCGGCGAGCAGCGGGTCGCGGATCACCGCCTGTCCCTTGCCGTCGTAGCCCAGGCGCCGGGTCTTCAGCACCGCCGGCACGCCGATGCGCTCGAGCGCGTCGTCGAGGCCCTGCCACGAGTCCACGGCCGCGTACACCGGCACCGGCAGCCCGACGGCGGTGAAAAGCTCCTTCTCGGCCAGCCGGTCCTGCGCAGCCTCGAGCGCAGCCGCAGGCGGGAGCACGGGACGCAGCGCCTCGACGAAGCGCGCGGCTTCGACCGGCACGTTCTCGAACTCGTAGGTGACGACGTCGCATCGGCCAGCGAGCTCGGTGAGCCGGTCGCGGTCGTCGTACTCGCCCACGATCGCGGGGGCAACGCCGGCTGCGGGCGACCGAGGGGAGGGATCGAGCGTCACGCACCCGATGCCGAGCTCGTGGCCTGCGAGGGCGAGCATGCGGCCGAGTTGACCGCCGCCGACGATGCCGACGTCGGTCATGCCGGGCTCATCCGGCGGGATCGGGATGCTCGAGCACGGTCGCCGTCTGCTCGTCGCGGAAGCGCACGAGGCGTTCGAGCACCCCCTCGTCGTGCAGGGCGATCACCGACGCCGCCAACAGCGCCGCGTTCACCGCGCCCGATCGACCGATCGCCAGGGTGCCGACGGGCACGCCCGCCGGCATCTGCACGATCGACAGCAGTGAGTCCATGCCCTTCAGCGCATGCGACTCCACCGGCACGCCGAGCACCGGCAGGTGGGTCTTGGCCGCGACCATGCCGGGCAGGTGGGCGGCCCCACCGGCACCGGCGACGATCACCTGGAGACCGCGACCGGCTGCCGTGGACGCGTACTCGAACAACAGGTCGGGGGTGCGGTGCGCGCTCACCACGCGCGTCTCGACGGGCACACCGAGCTGCTCCAGGGTCTCGACGGCGTGTCGCATCGTCTCCCAGTCGCTCCGGGATCCCATGATCACGCCCACGATCGGCTCGGCCATCGTCCGCGCAGTCTAGGGCCCCGAGCCCCTTCCGGGCACGGCCCGCGCGTGAGAAGATGCGCTCGGCGCGCGGGCCCGTACCGCCGCCCGACGACCAACCCATGGAACAGGAGGAGTCCCCCCGATGCGCCGCTTCCTGCTCGTCCCGACGGCTCTCGTGCTACTGCTGGCGATCAGCGCCCCCGCGTGGGCCGACATCACCCTGAAGGAATCCGTCCCCAGGCGCGACCGCGCGAAGTTCGAGAAGGTCTGCGACGACGACGGCGCCCCGATCGACATCACCGCCTCCGACCGCCTGGAGCAACGCGCGACCAGCACCTTCAGCGACGAGCTCGTGCTGTACACGCGCACCATCTCCGGGAAACAGGTGACGGTCTTCGAGTGGGGGACGGACGGTCCCACGACCCCGATCGAGACGGTGGGCACCACCTCGATCACCCGCAACGACGACGGCACCTACACCCTGGTGCAGAAGGGCTCGGGCTTCTGGTTCGACGACGGGAGCTTCTCGGGCATCGCCGAGCTGGTGCGCTTCACCGGCACCGTGACCGCCGTCGGCGTCTACGACGCCAAGTCGTTCACGTTCCAGCCGATCTCCCGGACGTTCGGCGGCGTCACGGCGCCGATGTGCCCCATGCTCGAGGTCGGACTCAAAACCCGGCACTGACCACGGTCGACCTCACTGGTCGTCCTCGCTCGAGGCGCGGCGGCGTCGGCGGCCGAGGTTGCCGACCAGCAGCGCCACGGCCGTGATCAGGTAGATCTGCCCGAGCAGGGCCTCCATCGCGGCGGTGATGCGCATCGGATCAGCACGCATCGTGAGGTCGCCGTAGCCGACGGTCGTCAGCGTGATCAGGCTGAAGTACAGGGTGTCGGTGCTCGTGAACGACTCTTGCTGCACGAAGAGCCGTCCGTTCTCGAGGTGGCCCGCGACCGCGTACACGCCGGAGAAGATCATCCCGAAGAGCAGGTACACGCAGAGCGCGCCCATGATCGTGTTCCACGAGATCGTGAGGTGGGTCGACAGGCGTCGCACGATCGCGACCTGCACGGCCAGGAGCAACAGGGTCACGAACGCGGCGACCACCGCGCGGATCGTCGAGCCCTCGCTGCCGCGTGCGGCTGCGAAGGCGGTGGCGAACACGATCACGGGCACCACGGCGAGTGCGATCCACTGCCAGGACTTCGGGGCCTGGGAGGTGCGCATCGCGAACACGAGCATCAGACCGATCAGCGCCACCGAGACGAGACGCTCCCACTGATGCTCATCCAGGACGACGGTGGCGACGATCGTCACGGCGATCAGGATCAACAGCACCCCGTACCGATCGGCTCCGGCCAGCCGCTCCTGCCAGCTCAGCCGTCGCCGCTCACCCAGATCGCCCAGCAGGTCGACGACCTCGACCTCGTCATCGGCGTTGTCGAGCCCGTTCATCGGCGTACTCTACGCCCGCCGACTCACGCGTCGAACGACCGACGCCAACCCCGCGGCACCGGGCCCTCGACCCTGATCTCGCCGGCTCCCAGCCAGGTCGCGAGCTCGCGGATCGCACGAGCCGCCGCCGCCCCGTCGCGCTCGCCCGTGACCGGCTCGGCATGCACCGCCCGCACGTGCAGCACCCGTGTCGCCCGATCGAACCGTGGGTCGACACGTCCGATCAGGCGGTCTCCGTGCAGGATCGGCAAGACGAAGTACCCCCACCGTCGTTCCGCCTTCGGCACGTAGATCTCGAGGCGGAAGCGGAAGTCGAACAGCGCCTCGGTATGGTCACGGTCGCTCACGAGATCGTCGAACGGCGAGAGCACGACCGTGCGCGCCCTCCAGGAGCGCTCGAGCACCTCGGCGTGGGCGTACCAGTCACCCTTCGCGATGCCGTCGATCGTCACCGGCACCGCGATGCCGTCACGAACCAGCCGCTCGAGGGCACGCTCCCATCCGTCGGGCCGGCCGTCGAAGAGCCTGCCGAACTGCGCCGGCGTGCCCACGCCCCGGGCGCGCAACTGGCGCTCGACGGTCTCCCGGGCCACCTCGGCGGCCGGCCGACGGGGCTCCCGAACCGGCACGCTGCGTTCGGCCAGATCCCACAGGCGCTGCTGACCGTCCCGACCGACGATCATCACCTCGCCGCGATGCCAGAGCAGATCGAGCAGCGTCGCGACGTTGCGTCCCTCGTCGTTCCACCCCCCGGTGCGCCAGCCGTCGGCGACGCGGTCCTCGAGGTCTCGGGCCCGCAGCGGACCCCGACGCCGGAGCTCGGAGAGGACGTAGCGGCGGAACGACGCGTTGGCCGCGAGCCACTCGGCGACGTACCGGCGCCGGGCGAGCCCGCCGTGCGGTCCGCCCGAGGGGTAGCGCCGCATCGATTCCCGGTGCACCCAGAAGTCCCTCGTGGGAACGATGTGCACCCAGTACTCGAACAACGAGCGGTCGATCCACAGCAAGCGTTCCAGCTCGTCGACCCGGAAGCGACGCCCGAGCCGCGAGAACAGCACGAGATGCTCGGTGCGGGCGACGACCTGGGTGGGATCGAGCTGCACCATCGTGAGGTCGTGCACGACCTCGGCGATCGACGAAGGGCGTGGAGCGGCCAGACGCTGGCCCTGCACGCAGAGCCGTCGTGCCGCGCGCCGGTCGAGCCGGAGTGTGGTCGCACCGACCATCGGCGCGCAGTCTAGGCTTCGGCCCGGACATGCACCCCGCCGATCGACATCCCCACGTCGCGAACCTTCGGGTCCTCGACGTGTTCGCCGCCGCTCTGCGCCTCTACCGGGCAGAGCCGGCGCGCGTGGCCGGCGCTGCCCTCGTGCTGCTGCTCCCACCGGTCGCGCTCGGCATCGGGAGTGGACGACTCCTCGACGAGCTCAAGGACGGACCGCTCGACGACCGCTTGATCGCGGTCCTCGTCGTCGCGGTGATCGCGGCCCTGCTCACGAACCTCGGCACGATCGTGTACGCCGGCGTCCTCGACGAGCTGGTGGGATCGGTGATCCGCGACGGGCATCGGCCATCGATCGTCGAGGGAGTGCGGGCATTGCCGATCTGGCGTCTGGTCGGCGCCGACCTGGTCGTGGGTGTGCTCGTCGGGCTCGCGTCGGCGCTCGGGGTCGTGCCCGGCTTCATCCTGGTCGCGATGCTCGGCATCGTCGGCCCGGTCGTGAACATCGAGCGTGCTCGGGCGCTCCCGGCGGTTGCTCGCTCGCTGCGGCTCACCTCACGGCATCTGCTGCTCACCCTGCTGGCGATCGGTGTTCCGCTCGGGATCGAGATCGCCGCCCACCAGTGGCTCTTGCACGTTCGACACGAGGCCGACGTCCTGGTCGAGCTCGTGGTCTCGGTGCCGTTGATCCTCACCATGGGTGCGTTCGTCGGCCTAACGGAGGTCGAGCTGGCCTACGCGCTGCTGGCACGCGACGACGGCTCGTCGGTGGCCGTCATGGTGGCCGAGAGCGCGCCCGAAGACCCGTCCGTGGGCGGTCGGGACGATCCCTCGTCTGCGCTGGACTAGCGGGTGATCGCTTCGGCGAAGCTCTCGAAGTTCTCGACGTAGCGCTCGGCGTCGGCGTCGCTCATCACGATCGACGTCGTCCAGCTCTCCCACTTCGATCCGGGCGACTTGAAGACCCCCCGGTTCAGCTGCCAGAGCCACGCGAGCTGCGGCACGCGGTCGTCGATCTTCCAGAGGTCGCGGTACTCGTGGATCGGCGTCGTGCTCCAGTCGATCGAGCCCTTCGCGCCCAGCGTCTTCATCGAGGCCGGCAGACGGTAGCTCGCGATCACTTCCTCACAGCGGTGCAGGATCGCGTTGATCTCGTCCAGCCGCGCGTAAGCGGGCTTGGTGAGCACTTCGGTGAGGTTTGCCTTCGCCGCCGCCATCGTGAGCGGGTTGCCGTTGAACGTGCCCACTTGGTCGATGTCGCCGGCGATCACCCCGGCCATCGCTTCCTCGGTGCCGCCGATCGCGCCGCACGGCAGCCCGGCACCCAGCGCCTTCGCGAAGGCCACGAGATCGGGCTGCACGCCGAACGCCTCGATCGCGCCGCCCCACGCGACCGTGAAACCGGTCTTCACTTCGTCGTAGGCGAACATCGCCCCGTGCGTGTGGCAGGTCTCCTTCAGTCCGTCGAGGTAGCCGTTGTCGGGCAGGACCACGCCGCAATTCGTCATCACCGGCTCGATGATCATGCCGGCGATCTCGTCGCCTCGCTCGGCGAACACGCGCTGCGCGGACTCGAGATCGTTGAACGGCACGTTGACGACCGACTCGAGCGTGCCGGGGATCAGCCCGGCCGTCTGCGGTACGGAGTTCGGCCGTTCTCGCGGCCCCGCCTTGTCCTCGGGCGGGAACACGCTCACCATCAGCGCGTCGTGGTGCCCGTGGTAAGTGCCCTCGATCTTGACGATCAGGTCACGCCCGGTCGAGGCGCGCATGATGCGCACCGCGTCGAGCGTCGCCTCGGTCCCCGAGTTCCCGAAGCGCCAGTACGGGAGCCCGGTGCGTTCCGCGAGCTGCTCGGCCACCGGCAGGGCATCCTCGGTCGGCTGGGCGAAGTGCGTTCCCTTCGCCACCCGATCCCGCACGGCCTCCACGATCCTCGGGTGGGCGTGGCCCATCACCATCACGCCGTAGCCGTTGTGGTAGTCGACGTACTCGTTGCCGTCGATGTCCCAGACACGCGAGCCCTCGCCGCGGTCGACGTAGATCGGGTGCGGAGGCCAGGTCTGCCACGACGACGAGACGCCGCCGGGCAGATGGGTCCTCGCTTCCTCGCGATAGCTGAGCGAGCGCGCGTGCTTCTCGTCGAGTGCCGCTGTCTCTCGCTTCGTCAGCTCCTCGACCAGGCCGAGGTCGATCTCTACGGTCTCGGTGCTGCTCATCGCGGTTCCCCCATCGCTCGCTTCGTCGTCATCACGCTACGCCGTCACGGCCGTGGCGAACTCCTCGAAGTTGGCCACGTAGCGCGCGGCGTCGTCCTCGGTGTGCCACACCGACAGCGTCCAGGTCTCCTGCTTCGTCCACGGCGACTTGAAGACCCCACGGTTCTGCTGGAACAGCCATGCGAGGTAGCTGATGCGCTCGTCGATGCCGACGGCGTCGCGGTACTCGCGCACCGGATTCGTCGAGTAGATCACCGAGCCCTTCGCGCCCACGCCGCTCACGTACGCCGGCAGACCGGTCTTCTCGATCACCGATGTGAGACCGTCCTTCATCGCCTTGTCGATGCGGTTGAACCCCTCGTAGGCGTCGGGCACGAGCACCTCGAGCAGCGTGGCCTGCGAGGCGGCCATCGTCAGCGGGTTCCCGTTGAACGTGCCCGCCATGTCGTAGGTGCCGTCGATGATCGGCTGGTAGAGCTCGCGCGTTGCGCCGATCGCGCCGCACGGCGTGCCGCCCCCGATCGCCTTCGCCAGGCAGATGATGTCGGGCACGACGCCGAAAACCTCGCCGGCGCCGCCGTAGGCGAGCGTCGCGCCCGTCTTCACCTCGTCGTAGGCGAGGTAGGCCCCGTTCGCGTGGCAGAGGTCCTTCAGGCCCTGCAGGTAGCCGGGCTCGGGCAAGATCACGCCGCAGTTCATCATCGCTGGCTCGACGATCATGCCGGCGATCTTCCCCTCGTTCTCGGCGAAGACCCTGCGCGCGGCCTCCAGGTCGTTGAACGGCACGACACGCACGAGGTCGGCGAACGCCTGCGGGATGCCCATCGCCTGCGGCACCGTGTTCGGGTGATCGCGCGGCCCCATGTCGGCCTGGTCGGGCGCCACGGAAAACATCAGCGAGTCGTGGTGCCCGTGGTAGGTGCCCTCGATCTTCACGAGCACATCGCGGCCCGTGTTCGCACGCATCAGGCGTCCGGCCTCGAGCGTCGCCTCGGTGCCCGAGTTGCAGAAACGCCACAGCGGCAGCTGGAACCGCTCGGCGAGGTTCTCGCCGATCACGTCGAGATGCTTCGTCGGCTGGGCGAAGTGGGTGCCCAGCTCGGCCTGGCGCTGGATCGCCTCGACGATCTTCGGGTGCGCATGCCCGACCACCATCGCGCCATACCCGAGGTGGAAGTCGATGTACTCGTTCTGGTCGATGTCCCAGAGGTGGTTGCCCTTGCCGCGGTCGATGAAGATCGCGTGCGGCGGCGAGTCCTGCCAGCTGGACGCGACGCCGCCGGCCACGAACCGATCGGCGGTGGCGCGGTACTCGATCGACGCACGCCGGGTCGGCTCGAGCGCGGCTTCCTCACGCTGGATCAAGCTGTCGATCAGGCCCAGATCGAACTCGACCTGTGATGCCATGGTGCGATCTCCTCCTTCGAGGAACCGCCGCAGCCGCCCGCGAGGGCGGCGATTGAACGGCGATTCAAACTTGCCGGAGATGATACCCCAGGCTCGATCCCCTGGATAGGTCGGGCGTGAGAGGATGCTCCCTCTGGCAACCACACTCGATCCGACGACCGTCGCACCCCAGCCGCGCGACCGGGCGAACCCGGCGGTGCGACTCGTCCTCCTCTCCTGCCTGATGCTCTTCGTGGAGCTCGGGCTGATCCGCTACACGGGCGCCTACGTCGTCTACCTGTCGTTCTTCACCAACTTCGTCTTGCTCGCGAGCTTCCTCGGTGTTGGCGTGGGGTTCCTCCGAGCACGCTCATCGGCAGATCTCGCACGGTGGACCCCGTACGTGCTGCTGGCGCTCACGCTGTTCATCGCCTGCTTCCCGGTCAGCGCCGGTCGCATCGACGGTCAGCGGGTCCTGCAGGGGTCGTTCGGGCTGCCACCGCTGCCCATCTGGATCTCGCTCCCCGTGATCTTCGCGTTGTCGTTCGCCGTCATGGCATCGATCGCGCAGGGCGTCGCGAGGCTCTTCGCAGGGTTCAAGCCGCTCGAGGCCTACCGGCTGGACATCGCCGGCAGCGTGCTGGGCATCGTCGGCTTCTCCGCGATCTCGTTCCTCCTGGCGCCGCCCGTGGTCTGGGGCGTCGCCGTGGTGGCGCTCAGCCTGCTGGTCGATCGAGGCCGCCGATCGTGGGCGACGGTGGCGGCGGGGATCGCCATGGTCGCCGTGTTGGCGGCGCTGTCGCTCGCACCCGACACGTGGTGGTCCCCGTACTACCGCGTACACCTCGGCGACCAGGCAGGCCCGGGTTCGGTGGATCTGCGCGTGAACGGCCTTCCCCATCAGGAGATCACGCCGATCGGGGTACTCCGCTCGGACCAGCCGTTCCGCTACGACGTCTACGAGCACGACCCCGACAACCCGCTCGGTGACGTGCTGATCGTCGGTTCCGGCAGCGGCAACGACGTCGCGATCGCGCTCTCGCGCGGCGCGGACCACGTCGACGCCGTCGAGATCGACCCCGTGATCCAGGCGCTTGGACGCGATCGACATCCGGACCGGCCATACGACGATCCCGCGGTCGACGTGCACATCCAGGACGGGCGTGCGTTCCTCCACGACGCCGACCGGCGATACGACCTGATCCTGTTCGCCCTGCCCGACTCGCACACGTTGATCGCAGGACAGGCGTCGTTGCGGCTCGAGAGCTACCTGTTCACCGAGGAGGCGATGCGGGAGGTCAGGGACCACCTGGAGCCCGGCGGCACGCTCGGGATGTACCACTTCTACACGCCGACCGTGATCGACCGGTACGCGGGCACCCTCGATGAGGTCTTCGGCCACCCGCCGTGCATCGACGAACGGACCCGCGTCGGTGTCCGGTACCAGACGGTACTCACCATCAACACCGACCCCGACGGCCTCACGTGCGACACGCCCTGGGTAGCGAGCGGACCCGTGCCCGCGCCGGATTCCGACGATCACCCGTTCCCCTACCTCATGCGTCGCACGATCCCGACGCAGTACGTGGTGAGCCTCGCCCTGATCCTGCTCGCGTCGGCGGCCGTCGTGCGCGTGGCCGCCGGCCCGTTCCGGCCGATGGCCGGGTACCTGGACCTGTTCTTCATGGGAGCGGCGTTCTTGCTGCTCGAGACGAAGAACGTCGTGCAGTTCGCGCTGCTGTTCGGCACGACGTGGTTCGTCAACGCTCTGGTGTTCGGGGGCATCCTGCTCACCGTTCTCGCGGCGGTCGAGGTCGCGAAGCGGGTCTCGTTCCGCCGACCGTCGTGGTTGTTCGCGCCCCTGTTCGTCTCGCTCGCGGTCGCCTGGGCCGTGCCCCAAGAGGCGCTCCTGGCGCTCTCGTTCACGCCACGCTTCGTCGCTGCGACGACGCTCGCGTTCGCGCCGGTGTTCTTCGCGAACCTGGTGTTCGCCGAGCGGTTCCGCCGGGTCGGATCCTCCACGATCGCGTTCGGCACGAACTTGCTCGGAGCCATGGTCGGCGGGGTGCTCGAGTACTCGGCGCTCGTCGTCGGATACCGATCCCTGCTCGTGGTCGCAGCGGTCCTCTACATGGCCGCGTGGGTCTTCGGCCGTGGGACGCTCCTCGACGTCGACCGGGGTGCTCGCGAGGTCGAGGAACCCGTTGGTATCGTGTGAGATGCAAACGTGGTGGGTGTAGCTCAGCTCGGTTAGAGCGCCTGGTTGTGGTCCAGGAGGCCGCGGGTTCAAATCCCGTCACTCACCCCAAAGCACGCCGCTCCATGGCTGCGTCGCCCGGCACCTCAGGTTTGGCCGTTGGTAAGCTTCGGCGGGCCTCTAGCTCAATTCGGCAGAGCAACGGACTCTTAATCCGCAGGTTCGGGGTTCAAGTCCCCGGGGGCCCACCACACGTGACCAGCGGAACACTCGCACCCGGTCGCGATGTCGCTCTTGATCGCTCGCGCACCCACGTCCAGACCTGAGGTAAGGCGACGAGGGGTGCGTAGTGACCGCCGTCGAGCACGCGAAGCTCGGCGGCCTCGATGTTCCCCGCGAGCCATCGGCCGTGCGCAAGCGGGGACGCCGTGTCGTCGCGGCCGTGCCAGATGCTCACGGGAAGTGAGATCGATTCTGGACCGAAGCCCCACGGCTCCGCGTAGGCGAACGAGTCGTCGAGCCATCCTTCACTGGAAACCACCACGGCTTCTCGCATCGCGTCCGCGACA
>DASSCU010000009.1 GCA_035697485.1 Actinomycetota bacterium | reverse complement strand
GAGCTCGTCGGCGAGGTAGCGGCCCTCGGCCACCCGGATCGGGTCGACGTCGCCGATCAGGTCGGCCACGCTCGTATCGGGGGTGGCGAGCTTCTCTGCGTATCGGTCCTGCCGGCCGATCCACCGGAGCGGGACGGCGTCACCCTCCTCCGCGACGAGCGCGCGACACGAGGCGCAGATCGGGCGGTACGGGTGGTCGTTGACCTCGCACCCGGCGATCGCGGGTGTCTGCTCGTCCAGGAGGTCGACGAGCTGACGGATCAGACGTGTCTTCGCCTGCCCACGCTCGCCGAGGATGACGAGGTCGTGACCGGCGAGGATCCCGCGTTCGAGCACCGGGAGCACCGAGTCCCCGAACCCGACCACCTGCGGGAACAACGGGGTACCGGCGCCGAGGCGCTCGAGCAGGTTGGCGCGCAGCTCATCCTTCACGCTCCGGTCCGGGAACCCGGACGCGCGGAGCTCGGCGATCGTGGAAGGAGCGGGCATGGACATCTCAGCGTACCGGCTCCGGCGCGAAGGGCTGACCCCCGCTACCCGAGGCCGCGGGCCGTGTACTCGCTCCCGTATCGGCGTTCGGCCAGGCGGCGGCCGATCTCCGCAGACAGCACCAGCAGCATCGAGGCGATGAACACGACCGAGGAGACGGCGATGAGCTGGGGCAGCAGGCTCGGGACCCGGAGCTGGGCGAACAGGTAGACCGGCCACGTCTGCTGGGTCCCGGCGAGGAAGGAGGCGATCGCGAACTCGTCGAACGAGAGCGTGAACGCCACGAGGAACGCCGAGATGAGCGCGGGCATCAGCAGCGGCAGCGTGACGCGGCGGAAGGTCTCCCTCGGGTTCGCGCCCAGATCCTTCGCCGCCTCGTCGAGCGACACGCTGAGCCGTTCCAGGAGCGGCATGATCGTGAGGATCGTGTACGGCAGCGCCACCACGACGTGGCCGATCACGACCGCGTGCAGCCCGAGCCCGATGTAGATGCCGAACGACTGGGTCAGGACCTTGTCGACCAGCGTGAAGAGCAGGAGCAGCGAGATCCCGAACACGAGGTACGGGATCACGAGCGGCGAGAAGACCAGCGCCGAGACGACGGGCTTGCCGAAGAACCGCCTCCGCAGGAGAGCGAACGAGGTCAGCACGCCGAGCGTCACCGCGATGAGGCTCGAGATCGCCGCGACCGCAGCGCTCCTGCCGAGCGCTCCGACCAGGATGTCGTTCGACAGGACGTCGCCGTACCAGTGGGTAGTGAAGCCCTCCAACGGGAACGATGGATCGCCGTCGTTGAACGAGAACAGCGCGAGGACTGCGATCGGCAGGTAGAGGAAGATGACGAGCAGCCAGAAGAACACGGTGAGCGAGACCCGTCCGGTCTTCGAGGTCGCGATCTCCATCAGTCGGCCGCCACGGTCCGGACCTGCACGTACCGGCCGAACAGCGCCATCAGGCCGGCGACGACGATCAGCAGGAACATCGCCAGCACGGAGCCGCTCTGCCAGTCCAGACCCCGCGTGAACAGGTCTTGGATCGCGTTGCCGTACATGTACCCGCTGGTGCCTCCGACGAGGAGCGGCGTCACGAACTCGCCGATCGTCGGGATGAATACGAACACGAACGCCGCGACGAGCCCGGGGGCGCTCAGCGGGAGGGTCACCCGGAGGAACGTCCGCAGACGGCTGGCGCCGAGATCGCTCGCCGCCTCGAGCAGGCTGCGATCGAGGTTGTTCAGGCTCACGAAGATGGGCAGCGCGACGAACGGGATCCACACGTAGGCAAGGACCAGCATCACGGTGAACTGGCTGTAGAGCAGCCACTCGATCGGCTGATCCGCGGGCAGGACGTGGAGCGAGACCAGCGCCGAGTTGACCACGCCGCGATCGCCCAGCATCACCTTCCACGCGAGGACGCGCAGGAGGAAGCTCGTGAGGAACGGGACGATGATGACCAGGAGCAGCACGTACTTCAGCTTGCGCACGCAGAGCGCGAGGAAGTAGCCGATCGGGTAGGCGAGCAGCACCACGACCACCGAGACGGTGAGCGACATCCGGACCGACTTCCAGAACAACCCGAGGTAGATCGAGCCGCCGCCCAGGAATCGACGCCAGTCGTCGAGCGAGATCACCCCGGTGTCGGTGGGGAACAGCTCGATGGCCCCGACGCTGTAGGACGCGACGTACAGGACCGGGGCCACGAAGAACAGGAGCAACCAGAGCATCGGCGCCGACAGCAGCCCCGCGGTGACACCGCGTTCGCGCCGCCGCCAGTGTTTGGCCGATGCGGCGGCGTCCTGGGTCGCCACGGCCGCTACCGGGGCCCGGTGTTCGCTGGCGTCAGGACGCCAGCACCTCGCTCCAGTACTGCTGGTAGACGTCCCGTCGCGGGATGTAGGACTCGGGGATGGCTCGTGGGGGATCGAGGACCGTCGGGTCGTCGAGCACCAGCGCCTGCACGACACCGGGCGAGACGAACGACAGGTCGGCCTCGGTGTTCGTGTGACCGTAGTAGTACCAAGCGAGAAGGAACTCCGCCGCCTTCTTGCTCGCCCACGAATCGACGTACTCGTGTGCATGGAAGTAGTTCGGCGTGTCCTTGGCGAGGCCCATCCCGCACACCCACGAGACCCGGCCCTCCTTGGGCTCCATGTACAGGTAATTCATCCCAGCGGCGTCGGCGTACCCGACCGTGTCCGGCCACGCGTACCCGATCCAGACCTCCTCCTTC
>DASSCU010000008.1 GCA_035697485.1 Actinomycetota bacterium | reverse complement strand
CGAGCCTCCGTATCCTTGGCGTGCCGCAGACAGCAGGGGCGCTCACCGCGCGTAATCCCGATCACCGGGCACCTGCCGAGGCGAACGGAAGAGCGCAGCACCTGACGATGCGCGTCTCCGCTGTCTGCGGAGGCGCGTTGTTTCATGTCAGGAGGCGCGATGCCCAAACAGGAGAAGGTCGAACGGGTCGCTGAGCTCAAGGACCGGATCGAAGGATCCGACGCCCTGCTGCTCACCGAGTACCGCGGCCTCAGCGTGTCGGAGATCACCGAGCTTCGCCGGTCCCTCGCCGAGGGCGGCACGAGGTTCCAGGTGGTCAAGAACACCCTGATGCGACGGGCCGTCACCGACGCCGGCGTCGCGGAGCTCGAGGTCCTGTTGGAGGGACCCTCCGCGGTGGCGTTCGTCGAGGGCGACCCCGTGGCGGCGGCCAAGTCGGTCGTCGACGCCGCGAAGAAGTACCCCACCCTGGTGCTCAAGGGCGGGTTCATGGACGGCAAGATGCTCTCCGCCGACGACGCGAAGGCGCTCGCCTCGCTCGAGTCGCGCGAGGTGATGCTGTCGAAGATCGCCGGCTTGATGAAGTCGGAGATGTCGAAGGCCGCGGCGCTGTTCGTCGGCGCTCAGTCGAAGTTCGTGTCGCTGCTCGAGGCCTACAAGGAGAAGGTGCCCGGCGAGGACGTCGCCGAGGCCCCTGAGCCCGAGGCAGCCGCGGAGCCCGAGGCAGTCGCGGAAGCCGAAGCCGAGGCATCCGAGCCAGAGGCCCCCGAGGCGGAAGCCAGCGAGCCGGAGGCCGCAGAGCCCGAGCCCGAAGCCAGCGACGAGACGACCGAGGCCGAGGCTTCGGACGAGAGCGGAAACGAGGAGGAGTGAGCGATGGCGAAGATGTCCACGGACGACCTGCTGGAGCAGTTCAAGGAGATGACGCTGCTCGAGCTGTCGGAGTTCATCAAGCAGTTCGAGGAGACCTTCGACGTGACGGCCGCGGCGGCCGCGCCCGTCATGGTGGCCGCGCCCGGTGGCGGCGGTGGCGGCGAGGCCGAGGCCGAGGAGCAGGACGAGTTCGACGTGGTCCTGACCGGCGCCGGCGACAAGAAGATCCAGGTGATCAAGGAGGTGCGCGCGCTGACGAGCCTCGGTCTCAAGGAGGCCAAGGACCTCGTCGACGGAGCCCCTCAGCCGGTTCTCGAGAAGGTCAACAAGGAGGCCGCCGACGCCGCGAAGGAAGCCCTCGAGGGCGCCGGCGCGAGCGTCGAGGTCAAGTAGCCCAACCGTTTTGCCCACTCGCGGAACGCCGAGGCGGGGTCCATCGGGCCCCGCCTCTTTCGTTCCGTCGGGAAGCATCGTTTCCGCCCGAATCACGTTCGCGACCCTGTGCTAAGGTGCCGCACTCGGGGAACAGAAGAACACGGCCATGGAGGGGGGACCAGGCGTCATGCAGTTCGACGACGAGGGACGGCACTTCGGAAATCGTTTGCGTGAGACGCGGCTGGCGGCGGGGCTGAGCCAGTCCGAGCTGGAGGAGATCTCCGGCATCCCGAAGGCGCGGTTGTCCCGATATGAGAACGGTCACGTGGAGCCCTCGATCCAGACGCTGGCCCGTCTGGCGCGAGCGCTGAACGTGTCCGAGGCGTCGCTGCTCGGCGATCACCGCGCGGTGATGGAGGACTTCTTCCGGGTGCTCGAGGAGCGCGGCGTCACGATCACGACCAAGGAGCAGGGCGGTCGGCTGGCGCAGGCGGTCGCCGACATGGTCCAGGCGCTCGGCGGCATCGAGTCCGTGGCCGGGCCGGCCGAAGCCGTTGACGACGTCACGGTCCTGCACGACGCTCCCGCACCGATCGGCTGAGGCCGAGCGGCCTCCTCACCGTCCTTCAGGAGCCGGTCAACCGGCGCTCGCGCGCTGGTGTTCGATCACGTCGTCGAGGATGTCGTCGAGCGTGTGCTTCGGCGACCATCCGGTGAGCGAGGTGATCTTCCCGATGTCGGGCACCCGCCGCTCCATGTCCTCGAAGCCCGTCTCGTAGGCGACGTCGTAGGGCACGTGCACGATCCGTGACGACGAGCCCGTGCGGGCGACGATCGCCTCGGCGAGCTCGTTGATCGACACCTCGTTGAGGGCGCCGATGTTGAACGGGTCGCCCGGGCTGTCGGGGTGGTCGAGCAGCGACACGACCGCGGCCACCGTGTCGAACACGTGGCAGAAGCACCGTTGCTGCACGCCCGTGCCGTACACGGTCAGGTCCTCACCGGCCAGCGCCTGCCGCACGAGCGACGGCACCACCATGCCGTAGGCGCCGGTCTGACGAGGCCCGACGCAGTTGAAGAAGCGCACGACGATCGCCTCGGTGCCTCGATCCTTCCAGTACGCGTGGGCGAGGATCTCGTCGACGGCCTTCGCCTCGCTGTACGACCAGCGGGCGACGAACGGCGAGCCGAGGATGCGGTCGCTCGTATCGGGCAGCGGTCCGGACGCGTTCTTCCCGTAGATCTCCGAGGTCGAGGCCACCATCACGCGTGCTCCGGCGAGGGCGGCCGCCTCGAGCACGTTCTCGGTGCCACGGATGTTCGTGATCAGCGACCGGAGCGGCTGCTCGACGATCAGCTTCACACCCACCGCGGCGGCCAGGTGCACGATCACATCGGACCGGCCCGCGAGCTCGTGCACGAGCGTCTCGTCGAGCACCGTGCCCTCGTGCAGCTCGAAGCACGGGTGGCCGAGCAGATGGGCCACGTTGTCGATCGAGCCCGTGGAGCCGTCGTCGAGTGCCACCACGCGGTCGCCACGGGCGAGGAGGGCGTCGGCGACGTGCGACCCGATGAAGCCGGCGCCCCCTGTGATCAGGTAGCTCATGGACTCGTCAGTCTAGGTGGACTCTTCCCGTCAGCCGGGAGGTCGACTCAGGGGGCCACGACGATTGGCTCGACGGACTCTCGACGACGAACCGGCTCGGGCATGCGCAAGAAGACCCAGAGCAACAGCAGCCACGTCACCATGACGGTCCCTGCGATCGCGGTCACGACGGCAGTCTCCTGGTGGTAGACGACATAGGCCAACACCGAGTAGCCGGCTTGCACGGCGACCAACTGGAGCAGCACGGTGCGTTTCGACCCGCCGCCGTTGCGGAGACGGTGGGACGTGTGGTCGGTCCCTCCCGCCATGAGGGGACGGCGCCCCATCGCTCGCGCGAGGATCACGAGCGTCAGATCGAACAGCGGCAGGGCCGCCAGGAGCACGGTCGTCAGCACCCGTGGCGCGGCTTCGCCCACGGGCAGGTCGAGCTT
>DASSCU010000007.1 GCA_035697485.1 Actinomycetota bacterium | reverse complement strand
GAACGGGGTGAACTCCGCCATGCCCTTCTCGGCCTGGCGCTTGGTGATCGCCGCGGTCAAGGTCGTCTTGCCGTGGTCGATGTGGCCCATCGTGCCGATGTTCACGTGGGGCTTGGTCCGCTCGAACTTCTGCTTCGACATGTCCTCGTCCTCTTCGTTTCACGTGGTTGACGCCGGTGCGAAGCGACCAGCTTAGCGGAACGAGGAGGGCCCCAGACGCGTCGTCAGTGGCAGGTCTCGGCGCCCGCGTCGAGGGCCGGTCCCCCGCCGAGCGGCACGAATCGCCACGCGTAAGAACCGTCGGACAGGGTGAGCTCGAGCACGCCGTAGCGGTCGTCGATACGCACCTCGCTGCCGGGCTGCACCGTGGCGACCGCGTACTGATTGGCGCCCCCGGTGCCCACCACGAACGACCTGATGCCGAGGGGGTCGGGCTGCTGGAGCGGATCGAGGCGAGCGAACCGCTCGTACAGATGGTCGTGCCCCGCCAGCGCGATCTCGGCCCCGTCAGCGCGGAGGTGCTGCCAGAGCTTGTCCACCGACGTATAGCTGCCGTGCGGCCCGGAGCTGAACCTCGGGAAGTGCATGAGGGCGAGGGTGCACCGGGCGTCGCTGGCCGCGAGATCGGCCTGGAGCCAGAGCGCCTGCTGCGAGGTCCACCCGCAGCCCCCGATCTTGTTGCAGTTCGAGTTCAAGGCGACCACGTGCCACGTGCCCAGGTCGAAGCTGTACCAGCCCTTCGTGGGATCGCCGGCCGCAGCCCCGAAGTACGCGAAGTAGCCGGACGCATCGGAGGCCACCGAGCATCCGGTTCCCGTGGGATGCGTGGTCGTCGTGCCGTACTCGTGGTTGCCCGGCACGGGGTGCGTGATCGATCGCAGCCGGCCCCATGACGGGTCGTAGGACTGCAGGAAGGCCGAGTAGCCGCCGCAGGCGTACTGCAGATCGCCCAGGGCGAGCACGGCCGTGGGATCGAGCGAGAGGGCCAGGTCGGACGTGGCCATCTGCTGGCACTGCGTGGCGGTGCCCAGCCCCCCGTTGAAGGCCGTGACGGCGGGATCGCACGCGATGTCGCCCACCGCGACGACCACCGGATCGACCGACGCGCCCGGCGTCGTGACCGAGACGGGCCCGGCTCGTGGCGACCGGTTCCCGGCAGCGTCGAACGCCTCGACCCCGTACTCGTAGGTCTGTTCGGGCTCGAGCCCCGCATCGGCCAACGACAGCGTGTCGGCGTCGACGCTCCCGACGAGCTGCCCGTCGCGGAAGACGTCGTACCCGGTGACGGCGACGTCGTCGGTCGACGCCGTCCACGTCACCAGCGCGTGCGAGGGCCCGGTCGCGCTCACGGACAGGTCGCCCGGCGTGCTCGGATCCTCGACATCGTTCGTGGACGACGTGCGCACGACGAGTTGGGGCGCCGTCGCCCCGGATTGCCGGCTGCTCACCTTGATCGTCGAGCTCGTGGTCGTCGTGAGCGCGAGGCTCACCGGTCCGGAGCCCGTGACGAGCGGGCTGACGTCGACGGAGGTCCAGCCCGCGTTCATCGGTCCGGTCACCGCGATCGGCGCCCCGAACGCGGGGGCGTTCGAGTAGGTGACCGCCAGCTCGCCCCACGTGACGTTCGCGACCGGACGCACCGAGGCCCCGACCGACGACCCCGCCGCCGAGTACAGGCGGAGGGTGGCGTCGACCACCGGGTCGGACACGTCGACCTGGAACCTGAGGTAGCTGCGGGTGTCGGGCTTCACGTCGACCTTCAACGTGGTCGAGGCTCCGAAGTTCTTCGACGGGTTCGTCGCGATCACGAACGTGTCGGCCGCGGGCGTGAAGACGTCGGTCGCGACGGCGCCCGCCGCGGGGATACCCTGCACCGTGACGAGTGCGAGGGTGAAAGCCGCGACGGCCATACCCGCAGTCAGGCGCGGGCGCATCCGGGGGGACCTTCCTTCCATTGGGCGCGAGACTACACGGTGCGCGAGCCTCGTGGAACGGGACCGTTCGGTAGCGGCGGGTGGACTCGAACCACCGACACAGCGATTATGAGCCGCTTGCTCTACCTCTGAGCTACGCCGCCTCGCATCTGCGACCTCCCAGTCTACCGACGCTCGACGAGCGTCGGCACGAGGGAACGATCACATGAGCCCGCACGTGATAGAGAGGGCCGGCCCTTTCGGGCCGACCCTCCCAGGGAAGATCCGAACGTGGTCGCGTGCTGCTACTCGCAGCCTCTGATCCTGTCCTTCCCCTTGCCACCCTTGCAGAAGTCGGTGCCGGCTCCGCCGAACAGGCGGTCTGCGCCACCCTGGCCGAACAGATCGTCGTCACCGTCGCCGCCGCGCAGGGTGTCCTTGCCACCACCACCGCGGAGGTCGTCGTCGCCACCGGCGCCGCGGACGGCGTCGTTACCGTTGCCGGCGGTGACGTTGTTGTTGCCGCCGTTGCCACGGATCGTGTCAACCAGGGCGGACCCCTCGACGTTCTCGATGGTGTCCAACAGGTCGTCGTCCGCGCCCGTGCTGGCGGTGCCGTCGGTCAGGTCGACCTCAACCGCTTCGGTGGCGTCCGCGAACGAGACGGTGTCCTTGTGCGAACCACCGCTGGCGCTGTCGTCACCTTCGCCCGGGGCGAGCCAGTCGGCACCGTCCCCGCCGTTCAGGGTGTCGTTGTCAGCGCCGCCCGAGATCATGTCGCGGCCGGCGTCGCCGTTGAGCTCGTCGTCGCCGGTGCCGCCACCGATCGTGTCGTCACCGTCGCCGCCGCCCTCAGTAGGAGTGGGCAGTGCTCCAGCCTCGCCAACGAGGTCGTCGCCAGCACCCGCGTCGATGGTGTCATCGCCGTCGCCACCGCTGATCTCGTCGGCTCCGTCACCACCGTTCAGCGTGTCGTCGCCGCCCCCGCCGAGCAGGATGTCGCCGCCGGCCCCGCCGTTCACCGTGACCGCGCTGTCTCCACCCGTCCCGTCGAAGCTGTCATTGCCTTCTCCGAGATCGACGGTGATCGGATCGGCTCCGGTCGTGTCGATGACGTTGACCGTGTCGTTTCCGGCTCCGAGATTCACGACGATGGAAGCCGTGAAGCCATCCGTGCCATCGATGCTCACGGTCTGGTTCTCTACCTCAGCCAGCGCATCTGCGTTCACGACGATCGCGGACACATCCGCCTTGAGGACAGCAGCACAACCGGTGACCGTGATTTGGGTCGCGTTCGCCGCGATGGTCGCGGCCTCGGCGACGGAGATCGACACCGTCAAGGTTTGGCTCGGGGTCGTGCCGGTCACTCCACACGTAACCAAAGCGCTCGCCGGAACCGCTGCTACGACCAGGTAGACCGAGAGCGCGGCGGCCGCCCCCAGAACTCCGATTCGACGATGGCGTCTCCGCCCCATCGACTTCTTCATGTGTTCCCCCTCTCGAACGGGCTTCCGCCGACGTCGGCGGGGCGGCGCCCCGGGCCACCTGAGGGGAGCGTGGCCCTCGTTCGTGGCTGGTGCGTCAACGTTCCGTCGTCTCGGCGTCAACGCTCCGTCGCGCCTGTCAGGTCTCACGTTCGACGTGTCACCTCCTGTGCACGGTTGAACTGCCACTTGCGCCCTCACGTTGCTTCGGGGTAGAACGCACGGGTACCGAGCAACACCCGGAGGCGATCGGGCATCCGGACGGGGCAGTGCAGGCCCCGGTCGGGTCGAGCGTCTTCAGGGCCTTCCCCCCTGAAGAAGGAACGGTGATCGCTGTGCGGGCTACGCAGTCGGAAGTCGAGACGCTCCCGGTACCTGTCGTTCGACTGCGGCTGCTCGGCTGCTTCGGACTCTCCCACGGCCAGGCGATCGCCCGGCTGCCGATGGCCGCCCAGCGATTGGCGACGCTGCTGGCCATCCGCGGCGAGACGATGGATCGATCGAGGGCCGCGGGCATCCTGTGGCCCGAGGTCGACACGCATCACGCGCTCGCCAACCTGCGCACCGCCCTGTGGCGACTGCGGAGCACGCGGTTCCAGATCGTGGAGCCGATCGGCCAGGCCCTGCACCTGTCCCCGGGGGTCGACGTCGACGTGCGCGATCGCGAGGATCTGGCTCGCCGGGCGCTGCGCGGCGAACTGCCCCGCGAAGAGGCTCGCGCGGCATCCGCCGCCCTCAGCCTGGACGTGCTCCCCGACTGGGACGACGAGTGGCTGGTCTTCGATCGGGAGCGCTTCCACGAGCTGCGGCTGCACGCGCTGGAACGGCTGTGCGACCAGCTGGCGGCGTGGGGCGACCACGCGGAGGCGGTCGAGTGCGCGTTGCTCGCGATCGAGGCGGAGCCGCTGCGGGAATCCGCGCACCGAGCCCTGATGCGGGCGCACATCGCCGAGGGCAACCATGCGCGGGCGATGCAGCACCTGCACTCGCTCACGCGCCAGCTGTGGCAGGAGCTCGAGGTGGAGCCCTCCCAGGAGACGATCGACCTGGCGAGGCGCCCCGGCCTCAGCGCCTGAGCGATCGGCGAGCCACGCTCAGCGCTTGAGGATGAGCGCCGCGCCGACGGTCAGCATGAACAGACCGATCAGCCTCGCGGCCGTCACCGGGATGCGTTCCGAGCCGAGCCAGCCGAACGCATCGATCGCCGCGCCGGCGATGAGGGTCCCGACGATCATCAGCGAGACCGTCGCGAACGTGCCGATGCGAGGCGGCGCGTAGGCGAGCGTGAGCACGATGCCGGCGCCGAAGAAGCCGGAGATCAGCAGCCAGACCGGCTGGCGGAAGACGTCGGCGATGCCGGAGCCGCGTCCCGAGACCACGGCGAGCCCCACGAGCAGCGTGGCGGCGACGATCGATCCGAACGCCGCCGCCTGCACGCTGCCGACCCGCTTGCCGAGGGCGCCGCTGACCGACGCCTGGGCCGCACCGGCGAGACCGGCCACGAGGGCCATGAGGATCGCGATGCGGGTGGCGGACATCCGGTGCAGGCTACAGGCCGTACGCCTCCAGCAGCCGCAGCCAGACCTCGCTGACCGTCGGGAAGGCCGGCACTGCGTGCCACAGTCGCTCGAGCGGCACCTCGCCGACGACCGCGATCGTCGCCGCATGCAACATCTCCTGCACGTCGGGGCCGGTGAAGGTGGCGCCGACGACCACGCCTCGTCCCTCGTCGATCACGAGCTGGCTGGTGCCCGTGATGCCGTTGCCGCGGACGTAGGCCCCGGCGACGTCGCCCGTGCCGGTGGACACCACCCGTACGTCGATGCCGGCTTCCCGCGCCTCGGCCTCGGTCGGCCCCACGGCGGCGACCTGCGGGTCGGTGAAGGTGACGCGGGGCACCGCATCTCGGTCGGATCGGTCGACGACGTCCTTCCCGGCGATCACGTCGCCGGCGAGCCGGCCCTGGTACTTACCCATGTGCGTGAGCAGGGCGAGACCCGCCACGTCGCCGACCGCGTAGAGCCACTCCCCCGGCACCCCTCGCACCCGCAGTCGGTCATCCACTTCGAGCCGTTCGTCGGGGGCGAGGCCGACCGTCTCGAGCCCGACGTCGCGGGTGTTCGGGCGGCGGCCAACGGCGACGAGCAGCTCGTCGCCCTCCATGGCCGAGCCGTCGTCGAGCTTCAGGTGCACGCCCGCCTCGTCTCGCGAGGCCGCGGTCGCGCTCACGCCGGTGCGCACAGCGATGCCTTCGGCCTCGAACGCCGCGGCGAGCTCCTCGCCCGCGAACGGCTCCTCACGGGCCAGCAGCCGCGGCCCGCCCTCGACGACCGTCACCTCCTCGGAGCCGAGCCGGCGGAAGGCCTGCGCGAGCTCGACCCCGATCGGCCCGCCGCCCAGCACGAGGAAGCGGCGCGGCACGGTGCTCGTCGAGGTCGCGTCGCGGTTGTCCCACGCCCCGACGTCGGCGAGCCCGTCGATCGACGGCATCACCGGCGTCGTGCCGTTGGCGAGCACCACGGCCTTCGATGCCGTCAGCCGCCTCGCCCCCGAGTCGGTCTCGACCTCGACCGCACGCTCGCCGGCGAGACGTCCACGACCGCGCACGAGCTCGATGCCCTTCGAGTCGAGCCAGGGCGTCTGGGTGTGATCGCTCCACGAGCTCGTCATGTAGTCGCGCTGGGCGAAGGCGGCGGCGTCGTCGATCGCCCCGGTGATCGCCTCGGCGGCGCCCGGCACCCTGCGCGCTGCTGCGACCACGTCGCCCGGGCGCAGCAGGGTCTTGCTGGGGATGCATCCCCAGAACGAGCACTCGCCCCCCACGAGCCGCGACTCCACGATCGCCACGGTGAGTCCGGCGTCGGCGCATCGCCCTGCGGCGTTCTCCCCCGGCGGCCCGGCCCCGATCACGATCACGTCGAACCCGTCGCTCACAGCACCCTCCCGATGTCCGTATCGATGCGTTTCATGTCGACGCCGTTGTGATCCGCAGCCGGACCAACGGGATCGGTCGTCCGGCCCGGCGCGGGTACCGCTCGTAGTCGGGAGCGATCTCGAGCACCCGGGGCCAGAACGCGGCAGCTTCCTCGGGGCTCATCTCCTCGGCCTCGGTCCAGTAGGTCCGACCCCATGCCTCGACGCGTGCGCGTGGGTCGACCTGGAGGTTGAAGTACCAACCCGGCGGCGAACGCATGCCGCTGTTCGCGGCAACGACGACGAAGTCGTCGCCGTCGGGGAAGTACTGCACGAGCACCGTCCGCGTGCGCCCGGTCCGCCGTCCGCGCGTGGTGAGGACCAGCACACGCCTGTGCCAGAACCTCCAGGACGCCTGCCCCTTCGTCAGCCTCGTGAGCCATACCCCGAACCGAACCGATCGCGTGTCCACGAAGTGCTCGAAGCGGGTGGCGACGTCCACAGCGGGGTTCACCCGTGCAGGTGCGTGTCGAAGAACGAGAGGATCCGCCGCCGCGCGTCGAGCGCCGAGGGTTCGTGGAACTCGGAGGGATCGATCCTGCCGGCCACCGCCGCCCACAAGGGAACGTCGTCCGGGTCGGGGTCGTTCATGAAGGCGTGGCCGACGTCCGCGTACACCACGATGTCGTGATCGATCCCGGCGGCCCTCAGGGCATTCCGCAGCCGGGGGGGAGACGATCGCAATCCTCTGTCGTGCGTGCCGTAGCTCCCCACGATCGGGCAGGCGTCGGCCAAGAGCGTCATCGCGTCCTTCGGCACCGCACCGTAGTTGACGCTCGAGGCGTCGTATCCCTCGCTGGCCGCCAGCAGCACGGCGAACCCTCCCCCCAGGCAGAAGCCGATCACGCCGATCCGGCCGGTGCAGTCCTCCCGTTCGGCGAGCCACGTCCTGACGGCCTCGAGGTCGTCGAAGGCGCCGCCGGATCGTGCCACGGCCTCACGCATCACGCGGAAGAGGCATCGGAGCCGCCCACCGCGCGTGTACAGGTCGGGCGCGGCGGCCAGGTGGCCGCCCGCGGCCAGCCATTCGGCCTGGCGGCGGAGGTCGGCCGACATCCCCAAGGCGTCGTGGATCACGACGACCCCCGGCCACGGCCCGTCCCCGTCCGGGGTGGCCAGGTACACGGGCATCTGCCCCGCACCACCGGCGATCGTCGCCATCCCCACCGTGTCGTCTCCCGGGTCGGAGGTCCGCGGTCTCCCCTGAGGCGCTGACCTGCGGCGATGATGGAGCCGGAGAGGGGAATCGAACCCCTGACCTTCTCCTCACCATCCACAAACGGCCACACACGGACGGTACAACCTCGGTCGTATCAAGGGGTGACGATGGTTTCACGCCTCGAACGCAGAGCGATCTGTCAACAGAAGTGGGCTAGACGTGAACTTCGATCCGGCCGACCCGGAGGACGTGGCCGCCGTCCAGAGATGCGACTCGTAGCTTGCCGCTTTCGTCAGCCTGGCAAGGCCTCGCCAGCATTCGCGACCGCGTGTGATGATGCGCGGCGTGAAGAGCCGTACGAGACGCGTGGTAGTGCTTCTCATATCCATAGGCGTCGTGCTGACTCTTGTTCTCCCGGCCTCCGCGGGCCAGCTCATTACCTACAGGGGCCATACGTCACAAGAGCGTCCCGTGGAGATCAAGATCTTGAAGCGAGACAGCGGGCGTCGCTTCCTGCGATCCTTCATCGTCCGCGCTTCCACGCAGTGTGATGACGACTCGGTGTTCCGGGTGGAGATCGGGATTCAGCCTCGGCCGAGTCCCCGGCTCGGAGAGGGCGGAGAGTTTGAGCTAGGCGAACCATTCGAGCGCGCACGACTCTATGCCACCAGCCTTCATGCAGTAGGGGTGGTCAAGTTCGGGTCGGCAACGGGCACGGTTGAGTTGGTCGTGATCGGGTCAACGACTGGCGAGCCGGCACGAACGTGCGAGAGCGGCCTGCTGGATTGGTCGGCCGAACGTCACCACAGTCGACCTGTGTGACCTGCCCTGCAACCTCCAGAGAGCGACTCGTCACTCGCGACTGCGCGACGGCTTCCAGTTGCGGATGACATTCCGGCATTCGGTGGACGCACCGATGTACTGCAGCGATCCTCGCCCCCATCGTCAGAAAACCTGGACGCTGGCTCGAAGAGTGTCAACCCCTCAAGTCCGCGCATGTCAAAGGGGGTGAAACGTGGAGCCGGAGAGGGGAATCGAACCCCTGACCTCCTCCTTACCATGGAGGCGCTCTGCCGACTGAGCTACTCCGGCCAGGCCGGCGGAAAACTCCCGCTCGGCAGCTACGCAGTCTAGAGCGCTCACACGGGACCCGTCTTGCAGCGGTAGCAGACGCTCCTCGGCGCGTGTCTGCGCGTGATCCGCGCACGCGGAACCCGCCCCTGGAGCAGATTGCGGGGAGGTGGGGTGGCGCTAGGCGGTTAAGGGCAGCCAGCCGAGCCTACGGCGAGCGAGCGTGAGCGAGGTCACGAGCAGCGCCCACCCCAGTAGGTCCACGAGCTGCCTCGAACGGCCGAGGCTGTGAGCACGACCGATGTAGAGCGAGTCCTCGAGCAAACGGTTCAGCGACTCCGAGTCGTTCCTGCGCGCGTACAGCCGGTAGAAGTCGGGATCCCCAGGAGGGATCGCCCTGACGTTCTCGGTGCGGTTCAAGCCGCGCGCCGCGTCGTCGTCGTTCGCGTGCAGCCTCACCGTGATCGTCCCTCCCCCGTAGGTTGGGGGGAGCACGTAGTCCTGATAGAAGGCGAAGCGGCCGTCCTTCAGCCGGTTGCGATGGACGCGCTTGCGTCTGAGGCGCACGAACCGGCTCTCGCCGGACTCGGTGAACTCCGCGATCCCGACCGCGCCGGCGCGGGCGAAGAGGCGAACCGTGGTGTCGCGTCCATCGGGAAGCGTCACGACACGATCTTCGAGGTGCACGCTCTTCTCGATCCGAACGCCCTTCCATCCGCTCCTAAGGGATACGGACGGCGTCATCTATCGCCTTTCGTACCAAGTCACCTCTCTTGGCAATTACATCCCCTTCGGCCTCATGGACCGGCCTCCAGTCAACGCGTAAGGGGACCAAGCCACTCGGTCGCCGGACTGCGCGACGCTCGCGGGCTGTTGCGGTCCCGTCCATTCAGGCGCCGCACCGCTCGATCCCGATGAGCGGCTTGCTCGGAGGGGGCGACGTACCTGCGACCGGGGAGGCCTCGCTCGCGCACCGATGTGGGGCCCGCCTCGACGAGCTTGCGGAGCGGTTCTTGTGCCGTTCTTGAGCGCGGCGTCCCATGGTTCGAGCAAGGCGGGTTGATCTCGCCAAGCGACCAGGGGGATTGCCGTGAAGCGAACAGTTGTCGGAGTCATCGTCGTCGCACTGCTTCTCGTGGATGCGGGATCGTCGCAGGCTTCGGTTTCCAAGGAGCGGATCGGGATCTGCGAGATCCATGGCACGTTCTTGGGCTGCGATGCCTCTGGAAAGGCAGAGCACCCGCGTCAGCTGCGGCTACGGCTCTGGTCAAACCCCAGCTACCCCCTCTCGGTGGACTGGACGACCGTGTGCTTCAAGTGGTCTGGGCGTAGGCGTCGGGAAGATCACTTCAACTCGGATGGGGAGCGGATCGACAGGCGCATCGAGATGGCCTACTGGCGACCGGATCGATGCAGGGTGAAAGCTTCCATCACCGGTGGGTTCGGCGAGGGCGGGATCGCGAAGCTCATCCTGTCGGCGCGGGTCTAGGTGTTCGACGGTCTGGCCCCAGGGGGATCATGTCGCTCGCGTTCTAGGTCCACCGACCTCGTCGGTGTCGGTCTACGCTTCATGAACACTCGCGCATCACGGAGTGTCGTTCCTCGATAGGATCCTCGCTGGTCATGGAGATGCTCGGACGTGCCAGATATGTCTCTGTACCCGGCGGTTGCTGTGGAACTTGACGGGTTCGGGGCCGCCAACGGCATC
>DASSCU010000006.1 GCA_035697485.1 Actinomycetota bacterium | reverse complement strand
TCGCGCACCCCTCAACGTCCCATGCGTCGAGCACCAATTCGGCGTCGGCAGGACCATCGACCACTCGGCGACCGGGCTTCGGGGTCGAGCGTCCGTAGCCGGGTCGGTCGTACGTGACCACGCGAACGTTCTCCGCCGCCGCCGTCTCCTCGTCGATCGGAGAGAGGAAGGCGCCCGGGTTTCCGTGTTCCACAAGACCGCGAGTCCTTCCTCGGGACCGGTGACGGCAGTGCGCAGCGAGCGCCCATCGGGAGCCGTGATCGTTCGCTCGGAATACATCGCGCCAAACGATACTGCGAGGTTGCGAGTAGCCGTCCGTGCGACCCCGCACTTGCCGATCTCGCTGGTCCAACCCGCCAACTCAGAGGATGTTTGGCCCTGCCGAAAGTCCTCACTCCGGGGTCTCGTACAACCACGAGGTCGGCCGATCGAACAAACGACACCAGTATGAACGACCGCCTCGACACCACGGCACTCGCGATCCAGCGTTTCCGTGACATGGTGCAGCACCGGGCGATCACTGGCGACGCAGGCGGCGGTTCCGATGGCGGCGATGGTGTGGGCCGGCGGCGATGGTGTGGGCCGGCGGTGATGGCGACGGCGCCGGCAGATCCGGCGGCGACTGCACGACGATGCAGCAGACGCTGGCGGCTCGGCGCGAGCGCACGCGCTCGCTGCGTGCCAAGCCCGATCGACAGCGACGGAGGTCCGAACGGATCAAGGCTCGGATGGGGCGGCTGAGCTGCTCCGGCCGCAGCCCCGTCGTCAGGTCGGCGTGACGAGCCCCGTGCCGTCGTCGACCTTCACGTCGACGCCGAACGGCTGTGACATCGAGCGCACCTCGTCGAGGATCGCCTCGGCGACCTCGGGACTCGGGGTGCGAGGGATGCCGCGTCGCGTGATCGGCTCGTCCCGCCCGAGGTCCACGGGATGCAGCCGGACCTCCTCGAGCCCCTCGGGACCGAGGCGAACCCGGGTCATCAGTCCCCGGAACGTCGCGTCGGAACCGAAGGAATCGCCGTTCAGCGCGCCCAAGAGGTCGGCGTCGGTCACGGCGGCCGGATCGTCGAACCGTTCGCGCAGCAGCGCGCGGCTCTCGTCGTAGAAGTAGCGCTGGATCGGCTCCTGCAGGTCGCACCAGAAGAAGTTGCCCAGGCCGTACAGCACGGGCCGTCCCCGGTAGAGCTCCACGGGCGCGACGTGATGGGGTCCGCTGATCGCCACGATGTCGGCGCCGTGGTCGATCGCGGCGCGCGCCCACGTCCGGAGGAACTCGGGAGGCTCCTGCGGGCGACCGTCTCCCTGGTGCGAGTGGGCGGCCGCGATCACGACGTCGGCGTGCTGCGCAGCCAGCCGGATCGCCCGCAGGTTCCCGGCCAGTGCCTCCTCGTCGGGCTCGTGACGGATACCCATCTCCCCGCCGAGCTCGAATCGCCGCCCGTAGAGCTCGAGGCGGTCGGGAGGCTCGCCCTCGGCGTCGACGTGCTGCACGAGCCATGCGACGTCGCCCTCCGGATGCGCCTCGCGGATCGCCACGAGGCTGCGCATGACCTTGCGAGTCACGACCACCGTCGTGCGCACCGGCAGGGCGTGTACCCCCGGGCGAGCCGGCACCTCGCCGAAGGCGTCGAGCGCGGGCGCGAGCCCGCTCGCGGGACTCGTGGTCATCGACACCAGCCCGAGGCGCCCCGCGTCGGTCTCCAGGTACCGCGGGGCTCGCGCAGTCGCCGACGTGACACCCGCCCCCGCATGCACGAGCGCCGCCTCGTCGAGGTAGAGACCGGTCTCGAGCAGTCCGCCCACACCCCAGTCGGTCGAGTGGTTGTTCGCGCGGGCGAAGACGTCGAAGCCGAGGGCGCGCAGGTCGAGAGCCGTGTCCGGCATCGCGCGGATAGCCCAGTCGTCGGGCAGGCCCGAGGGCACGGCCGAGGTGTCGGCGAGGTCGACGATGCTGGTCTCGAGGTTCCCGAAGGTCGCGTCCGAGCCACGGAGCAGCGAGACCACCTCGGCGAAGGCACGGTCGACGCCGGCCATCGGCAGGAGCGGTCGCGACACGATGCAATCCCCCACCACCGCCACGGTGAACGATCCTCGCAGGGTGGTGGTGTCGGTGCCGTCGAGGCGTGCCACGGCCGCATCGTACGAGCGGTGCGGTTCAGGTGCACGCCGAAGAAGAGGGCCGCAGGTCAGCGTCGGATCAGCACGGTGGTACCCATCGGGATCCCACGTAGCTGGTTCATCTGCGGGTTGTAGACCCGCGCGCAGCCGTACGAGACGCGACGGCCGCGATCGGTCGGATCGGCAGTGCCGTGGATCGCCATGCGCCCGCCCCCCGGCCAATTCGTGAGCACCTCCGAGAAGCCGGAGAGCCCCAGCAGATACGTGCCGTACGGGCCTGAGGCGTCGCGGGGATCCAGGTGGGCCCAGACGAAGAACCGGCCCACGGTCGTCGGGGTGTTCGGCGCCCCGATGCCCACGATGAACCGGTGTCGCAGCTTCTCGTTGCGGTAGTGGCGGAGCTGGCGTTCGGAGAGGTCGACCACGACCCGGTGGCGCGTGCGGTCGAACGTCACGTCGTCGCCCTTGACCCAGCCGTTCGACCCGTTGGGCTCGATGCCGGTCAGCACCCGGTACCACGTCGTGCCGCCCTGGACCCTGACCCCCCGGATCGGGAACGCGATGCGCTGATCCCAGGGGTTCAGCGCATCGATGCTCATGCGCAGCCTGGCACCGCCGCGTGGATGCGTGTAGACGTTCAGCCGGTCTCCCACTGCCCGAAGCGCCCAACCCCATCGCTCGAGCGACTTCGGTGCCGGCGCAGCCATCTGGACCGGCTGGTCGGTTCCGTGCGCGGACCCGTCGGCGCCGATCTCGAGGAACTCGCGGGGCGACGGCGACGCCGAGGGGGGCGACGAGGCGGTCGAGACGAATTCCCGCGCCGACGCGTCTTCGGGGAAGTCGTTGCAGCCCGCGCCCGCGAGGGCGAGGAAGGCGAGGCACGCGATGAAACAACGCCGGGGGGCCACGGGGTCTCATCATTCCAGATGGGCGCGTGACGTGCCTAGGGTCCGCCCCGGAGTAGCCTTGACGGACGCGAGAGTGGCGGAACTGGCAGACGCGCCGGGTTTAGGTCCCGGTGCCCGAAAGGGCGTGGGAGTTCGAATCTCCCCTCTCGCACCCCTCTGACCTGCAGGATCTTCGTCCAGAACCGTTCCGGCGAGATCGCCGAGAAGCCCGTCTTGCTCACGCTTGCTCACAGAAGTCGCGGCAGCGAGTTCCAGGTCCGATGGCCCGAGGGGGTCTGAGCGACTCGTGGCAAGCATCGACGCGCCCTGTGTCCACTTGCGAGGCTCGTCAGCCCCTCAGCAGCGGTGAATCGGGGAAGCGTCACGCCGTCGGGATCCAGAGTGTCATCTGGGTTCATCAGCCATGGCCTCTCAGGTGAACTCCCTGAAGACCAAGCAAATGAGGATGAGCGCCGACACGCTGACGACCGTCGCGATGCCGATCACGCGCCAGGTCTGCTGACGACTAGTCAGGGCAGGGACAGGCGGTGGAGGCGCTCGAAAAGCTTCCCGCCGGGCGTCTCGACGAATCATGTAGAACATAACGAGAAGCAAGACCGCCCCGCTGCCGCCGAGGATCACAATCAGCGGCGTGAAGTCGATGGACTCCGCGAGCATCCGTCGACCCTACCCCTCGGCCACCCGCACAGGTCGACGATTCGCTCGTACAGGTCGAAGCCGATCCGCAACTCGACGGTCTCGAGCTCCTGGTACTGGCGGAAGGTCAGGTGCAGCAGTCCTGCCACCTGGACCTCGCGCAACCCGGGCCCCTTCCGGTCCCGTAGGACGCGAGCAATCAGGACGGGGGAGCATGCTCAGGTAGCCACTGCAACCGACTGGATGCCCCAGAGAGGTCATGCGAGGATGCCGTACCGCGTTGGCGCATCCTGAGGAGGGGTCATGAGCATCTTCCGCCGAGCATCCCTGTTGTTCCTGACAGCCGGTCTCGTACTGGCGCTCGCCATTCCAGCAGCGGCAGGCAGCAAGATCCGGTACCGAGGCGAGACCTCAGCGGGCAAGCGCATCATCTTCACGATCGTGAAGAAGGACAGCGGGCAGCGCTCCCTTCGCTTGGGCAGCATCGGGTTCTTGTTGACGTGCGACGACGCTTCGACCCACAACGTCGGTCTGGGCTTCCAGGTCGGACCGTTGGACGAGGATGGCAGCTTCGACATGACGCGAGGGGCCGGCAGCCTCTTCACGTATTGGTTCCACATCGCCGGCGACGTCGGATTCCGCTCGGCTGAAGGGACGTTCGAGTTCCGGATCGCGAAGCTCACCGACGACCCGGATCCGCAGCCTCAGCTCTGCACGTCCGGCGAGCTGACATGGACAGCAGATCGGGTTCGAGAGGGTCGAGCAGGCTCGGATCCGGCGGTACCGGAGCTCAGGATCGACGGCGAGCTAGTCTAGCCACCTCCGGCAGTGCGGCCCAAGGGAGAAGCGATGGGCACTTACCTTCGTCGAGCAGCGGAGGACGAGCGAGTGTGCAGATTGAGGCGGTATCTGATCGCGTTGCCGATCATGATCGCAGTGCTCTCCGTGGCTGCCCCGGCGAGCGCCACCTATCCCGGCGCGAACGGCGAGATCGCCTACGAGCGGTACGGCGGGAAGAGCGTGCCGACAACGCTTCGGACCATCTTCCCCGACGGCAACCCAGGTCGGGTGCTCGCCCGGCCCCGCGTCGGCCATGGGGACGCCGCATGGAGTGCCGACGGGACGCAGGTCGCGATGGTGCTCGGGAAGGAGCCGAACCGCATCGTCCTGCTCGACGTCGAGGCGGACGAGCGATCGCTCGTCATCAGGTCCGAGGACGTGCCGGACTCTCGGTTCATCGAGTCGATGAGCATCTCGCCGGATGGGCAGACCCTCGTGTTCTGCTCGGTCGGCCGGCCTCACGGCACCTCGTTGTTCACCGTCGGCGTCGACGGCTCGGCACTCACGAACATCTCCGGCTCACACGAGGACTGCCAGCCAGACTGGGGTGTCAACGACAGGATCGCGGCGGAGTCGTCCGGGTGGCGTTCCAGGCTCGTGACGATGGAGCCCGACGGGTCGGATCGATTCGTCGTCATGTCCTCACGCGACGCCGACAGGTCCATCTTCATCTCGGCTCCCAGCTGGTCCCCCGATGGAGCCCGCATCGTCATGGGCGCGACGAACCTGAGGGAGGGGCGTCCGGACCTGTGGGTCGTCGATGCGGACGGCGCCGAGCTGGGCGCGCTCACCGATACCCCTCGGAGGGGCGAGTGGGCTCCGATCTTCTCGCCTGACGGCGCACGGATCGTGTACCTGTTGAACACCGCTCAGGAGGGATTCGGCTTCAGTGACCTCGCCACGATGGCCGTCGGCGGTTCCGATCGACAGCGGCTGACACGAACCCCGGAGCGTCGCGAGTCCCCACTGTCGTGGCAGCCGATCGTGCCCTGAGGAACGGGCGCTGGGCTGCGGACCTTCCTTGACTGAGTCCGGTGCTGCCGGCACTGTGAAGGCCGTCACCCCCACGTTGACCAACACCGGCGCTCTCGACATCGGCCTGGACCTGAGGTTGGCTCTCGCTACCTCTGATTGGCCCGAGAGCCTCCCAGTGCATTCAGCTAGCGCACGATGCTGCTTGCTCACGCCTTGCTCACAAGGGAGTGACCCTCACCTGCACCAGACGACATGAGCAGACATCAGACGACTCGTGAGACCGGGATCCGTGCGTGGCGGCACCGCCTTTAGGTCCCGGTGCCCGAAAGGGCGTGGGAGTTCGAATCTCCCCTCTCGCACCCTCTGTGACCTGCGGTTCTGCGTGCTGAGGCCTTCGAGTACCGGTCGGAACGAAGACGGCATCCCGATGCTCGTCGCGCACACGGCGACCTGAACGGGGCAGCGACAAAGCGGCCGCGTCGACTATGTCGCAGTGGGCGGTCCGAACCAGGTGGTGAGCGCGTCGGCAAGACCCGGCTCGGCGAGCTCTCCCACCCACCCGACATATCCGTCGGGCCGGATCAACACGGCGGCTGGAGCGGCGACCGCGCCGAGTACCGGAAGCTCCCACGGACCACGGTACTCGGCGTCGATCATCTGAACCCGGTCGACCCACGGTGCGATGTCGAGGCCGCGCTCGCCGAAGTTGAGCAACACGGGCCGGGCGTCGTGCAGCAGGGTGAACACGCGCAGTGGGCCTTCGGCGGTGACGAGGTCGAGGTCGGGCATGCGCCGGCCGAGCAGCGGATGTCCCTCGCCAAGGTCGTAATGGATGTCCAGACCCGACATCATCCCGGCGAACCGCGTGCGCGGCTCGTCCATGCTCAGCAGCTCCGACACGGTTTCGCGCAGGGCCTCGAGCCGCGCATCGGCGGGGCGCATGAGCGCGGTTTGCGCCATCGTGTTACGCAGCACGCGGGCGGCGACCGGATGGCGCTCTGCGTGGTACGTATCCAGGAGACTGGGAGGCGATATCTCCTTGACCACCTGGGCCAGCTTCCACCCCAGGTTCACCGCATCCTGCACGCCGGTGTTGAGCCCTTGTCCTCCCGCGGGTGAATGCACGTTGCGGCGTCGCCGGCCAGCAGCACCCGTCCGTCCCGGTAGGACGCCGCATGTCGGGTCGTGTCGGTGAACCTGGTGACCCACGTCGGGTTGTGGACCCCGTAGTCGGTCCCGTAGACGGTGATGAGCGCCTCGCTAAGATCACGCAGCGTCGGTTCGGTCGAAGGAGCCGGCTGCCGTTCGGTCACCATAACCCCAAGCGGCCCCTCGTCCGCGAAGACGATCTCCCCGTCACGGATCTCGTACTCCGCCCTGCCGAAGGAATGGGTGCCCAGCTCGTCCTGGCGGATGCCCAAGCCCGGCTCCTCGGCCACCTCGACCTCGGCAAGCAGGGCGCTCATCGTCGGATCCCACCCCGGGAACTCGATGCCGGCTGCCTTGCGGACCACACTGCGTCCTCCGTCGCACCCGACGAGATACGCCGCCCGCATCGGTCCACCGTCGGACACGTGGACGTCGACCCCATCGTCGTCCTGCGTGAAGCCCGTCACCTCGCGGGCCCGATAGAACGTCACGGCCAACTCGTCGACCCAGCCGGCCAAGATGCGCTCGATGTGCTTCTGCCACAGCCCGAGCCCGTAGTTGTGCCGCGTCGGAAAGTCGCTGATGTCCAGGCGGTTGAAGGCGAACCCTGCGACCTGAGCCACCTGCCCTTCCGCCAGGAACCGATCGGCGATGCCGCGCTGGTCGAGCACCTCGATCGTGCGTGCGTGCAGACCGCCCGATCGCGAGCCCGCGAGGTCCTGGCTGGGGCGCCGCTCGACGATGGCGACGTCCACGCCCGCCAAGGCCAACTCGCCGGCCAGCATCAGCCCTGTCGGACCTCCTCCGGCGACCACCACCGCATGCTCTGTCACAGCCAGCCTTTCGGTGAGTTCTGGTGCGGCCGCATCGCCGGCAGCGGAGTCACGGTATCGGACTGCATCCTCCGTAGCCGCCGATCGACCAGCCGTGTTTGTGGCTGTCGATCGTCACGGACTGGACGACGTCGCCGTTCTTCCAGATGTCGTAAGAGCGTCCGTTCCGACTGTCGGGATGGTGGTCCGGATTCACCGTCGCCCCGAACTCGGGAGAGTGCTCGTCGGTGGGGAACAGGGACTCCGGGGGAAGGCTCCCCCTCACGCCTGGGTAGCGTCCGAATCGCGCAAGTGCGGCCTCGATCGTTGGATAGGTGTGACGACCTGGGCCGCCGAAGTCGAACGTCGTCGAGTGGTACACCTCGCAGACTCGGCCTGGCCCGATGTTCTCCCACGCCCAAACGCCGCCAGCGATCCCAATGACTGCGACGGCGGCAAGGACGGCCGAGCACGGCCTTCTTCATGAGCGGAACGTTAGACGGTTCAGACCAGGGTCCGGTTCCAGCGCCGGTCAGGGTCAGACTCGACCCAACTGGGCCGTTTCGTGCTCGATCTCACCACTGCTACCTTCGGTTCATGCGGCGGCTTCTGGTGGCCATGCTCTTCTTGGTCGCGTGTGGAAGCGGCGCCGAGGTCGAGTCCGGGGTCTTCTTCCCGACGTGGAACCCGGACGGCCCGGTACCTGCCAGGATCGTGTGCAGGGGGTGCTCGTCGAAACCGACGGATGCATCTGCGTCAGCGCGAATGGTCGACGTGCCATTCCGGTGTGGGAAGAGGGCCTGGGATGGGCCGACCGCACGCTCTTGGGGTCCGATGGTGAACCCATAGCCGAGGACGGTGAGGTCATTCACGGCGCGGGCGGCTGGTTCGAGGTGCGAATGGTCGAGCGCATCTCGAGGACCTCGCTGGCGAGCCGATCCCGGAGCGCTGCGTCATCGCCGAGGGCACCGACCGCTTCGCTGTCATACATGGCGTTGAAGCAGGTCCATTCGAACAGTGATGGGATGTTTCCGTGAAGACAAGCGGATCGCTAGCCGGGCGTCGCGTCGCGTTCGTTCTTTTCGGCGAGGCTCTGGGCTTGCCCGTCGTGCAGATCGCCGACCCACTCCCAGCCGGGCTTGACCGATGGGCCGATCCGCGGGTCGTCGGGACCATGGCCGTCGCGCAGGGCGAGCACGTATGCACGGTCCTGTTCGATCCGTGCGCGTACCTGATCGGCTCCGCCGACGGACCCGTGACCCGGGATGAGGACATCAACGTCGTCCGCCACGCCCTCCAACAGCCGCAGCCCCGTGAGGTAGTCCTCCATCGGGTCATCGGAGCTGTCGAAGTCGTCGAGCATCGGGATCAAGACATCGGAGAGCATGTCGCCGGCGACGAGGACCCCGCGTTCTTCGACGAACAACGCCGCGTGGCCCGGTGCATGCGCCGGATGCTCGATGATCCGGACGTTGGGGCCATCCCAGGGGACCTGCGCGGTTCCGGCGGGCAGACCGGTGATGAGGCCGAACAGTTCCAGCGGCACGTCCTCGGCGATCTCTGGCGGTAGTCCCTCGGCGACGCGGGCCTTCCAGTCCGCGTTCGACAGCAGATCTCGCATCTGGGCTGCGCAGCGTGCTGTGCCGTACCGGGGTGCTTCGCCGAGCTCGGCATGCCAGAGCACGTGATCCCAATCAGGATGCGTCGAGAAGCCTGCCACGACGGTCTGGCCCAACTCGCGAAGGTCGTCCGCGAGGCAGGCCATCTCGGAGCCTCGGAGCCCGGGGTCGATGAGCAAGACGCCGGCTCGGCCTCGTACGACTACGGCGTTGTTCTCGAGTAGCTCGCTCTGGTGGACCAGCACACCTTCGGCGACCTGCGTCAGCATGGGGCACCTCCCGCCTGTGGCTCGCGACCGCTCGTCAGGAGGACTTCGGGGGTCATGACTTCGAGTCTGACGCTGACGCGGTCCAATGCGAAGGTCCACCGGCTGTGCTGATGAGTGGACCATTTGGCATCCTGGTGGCATGACGGTGGACTGGGCACGCGGTGGCCCCGACCTTCTAGTGGCGCTGGACCGCGACGCTGGTCAGCTCGGGCTCCAGATCCAGGACCAGTTGCGGGCGGCGATCCGCGATCGACGGCTCGGTGCCGGGGAACGCTTGCCGTCGACTCGACGCCTGGCCGAGCTGCTCGGCGTCTCACGCGGCACGGTGGTCGATGTCTACGAGCAGTTGCTGGCCGAGGGGTACGTCGAGTCGGCGGTCGGCTCCGGGACGAGGGTGGCCGCGATGCCGACCAGCGGGCCGGCCCGGCCAGGGCCCGGCGCCGTCCTTGCCTCGCCCTTGTCATCCCGGCCGGCCGTGGCCGACTTCGAGTACGGCATCCCCGATCTCGGCTCGGTGCCGTTGACGGCCTGGAGTCGGGCGGTGTCGGAGGCGACGCGGACCCTTCCGACCGCCGAGTTGGGTGACGAGGACCCGGCCGGTTCGAGGCATCTGCGAGAGGTTGTCACCGCCTACCACCGTCGCGTTCGGTCGGGCTGCGCGGTCGCCGAGGACGCCATCGTCGTTTCTGGCTTCCGGCAGGGACTGGCTTTCGCCCTGGCGACGCTGGCACAGCACGGCATCGGGCGCATCGCGCTGGAGGACCCCGGCCCCCGCGAGCACGACGTCATCGCCCGCCGCGCCGGCCTGGACGCGGTGCCGGTTCCCGTCGACGACCATGGCCTCGACGTGGATCGCCTGCGCGAAACCGGAGCACGAGCGGTGCTGTCAACACCTGCCCACCAATGCCCCACCGGTGTGGCACTCGGCCCGTCGCGGCGACGCGACCTGGTTGCCTGGGCCGACGAGGTCGACGGGGTGATCCTCGAGGACGATTACGATGCCGATTTCCGGTACGACCGTCAGCCGGTCGGTTCACTTCAGGGCCTCAACCCGGACCGCGTGATCGCCCTGGGATCGGTCAGCAAGACGCTCGCGCCGGCGATCCGGCTGGGCTGGGTGCTCGCGCCAGCACGGTTCGTGGATTGGATCGTCGAGGAGAAGCGGCTCAGCAGTCGCGGCGCTCCCGGCCTGGACCAGGAAGCGCTGGCGCTGCTCATGGAGACAGGCCGTTTCGACAGTCACTTGCGACGCGTGCGGGAGATCTACCGCGCACGCAGGGACGTGCTGGCAGCCGAGGCCGAACTCGCTTTCGGGCAGGGTCGGTTGCAGGGGCTGGCGGCCGGCTGTCACGCCCTGCTGCGCCTCCCCGACGGGACATCCGAGCGCGCCGTCGTGGCGACCGCGGCGACGATGGGTGTCGGGGTCAACGGACTCGACCGCTACCGGTTCGTGGCCGCAGACACGGAAGCTGAACCGGACCCGCGCCCGCCCGCTCTCGTGCTCGGCTTCGGCAACGTCGGTGAGCAGCAGATCCGCCGGGGCATTCGCACACTCGCCGAAGCCGTCCAGCGCCAGAACCACACCTGAGACAGACCACGACGCTACGCCGGCAACGTCATCTCTCTCGGGCGGACGCGCCCACCGCCGCCGGCGAAACCGCGCAGCGATTCGAGGGAGTCCCAGAAGCTGACCGTGAGGAACTCGGTCACGTCCCCATCGGGGCGGCTCAGCAAGTAGGCGCCTCGGTTGCCTGGCGTGGCGGAGTGGCGGCGATGCCGGTTGCCGTGACGTACGATGCGTAGGCGTCGCGGTCGTCGGACCGTGGATGACTTAGGTCGGTCCGTTGGCGGTTGCTGCGATGGGCGCACCCTCACGATCGGCCCTGGGGACGTGCTGGTCACGCCGAGGGGTCGGCCGGCACATGGGAGGTCCGCGAGCCCATCGTGAAGTTCTGGGTGATCCACGGCGCAGGCCAAGGCCCCGTGCCTGAGGATTGCGACCATTGGTCTATGGCGAAACATGTTGGCCTGGGCTACGTTCCTGCCAGGTCCGCGATTCCCCGATCCCCCCTGGAGCAGGAACGATGGACACCCCCCACGCCGATGCCACGATGTGTTCGGCCTTGCCCGATGCCATCCCCGCGCCGAGGTTCAAGACGGCGAAACGCGGGTTCAAGCAGAAGCAGGTGCTCGACCATGTCGACCGACTGAACGATCGTCTGCGAACCGTCGAGCATCAGATGCGACAGCTACGGTACGAGTTGGAGCAGGCGAAGCGGGAGCGAGACGCAGCCCTCCGGGAGCGAGCCACGCTCCTGCACGAGCGAGACGCGGGTGTCGCCTCGGCGATGTCGCAGCCGTCGCGGGACGTCGACATCTACGAGCAAGTTTCCGACCGCGTGACGGAGTTGCTCACGACCGTGGACAAGGACATCCAGACGATCCGAGGCGAGGCCGAAGCCGAAGCACAGCAGATCGTGGATCACGCCAGGAGCGAGGCCTACCGCGTGAGGAGGGATTCCGACGAGGCGCTGGCCGCAGCGACCCTGGCCGCCCAGCGGGCCCGAGAGGAAGCCGAGCGACGGGCCGCCGAATCGGAGTCCCGCCGCACCGACATGATTCGAGAGCTCCGGCGCCAGTGCAGCGTCTTCCTCGACGTTCTCGGGAACCTGGCGGCATCGATCGAAGGGTTAGACGACGCCGGCCAGGGGAACGGATCGGCACGGACGACGGACCCCACCGTGCCCGAGGGCACCGGCCCCACCGTCGTATTGCCCGACGTGGCGCCCGACCAGGCGTAACCCCCCTCGTTCCTCCGGGAGGGGGTGTGTGTCAGGACGCGGGGTCGCCACGCCGAATCACCGTAGGGCTCGCCCGGCTCCCCAAGCGCATGCAGCTCGGCTGCCCACTGCTCAGCGACTCCACCTCGCCAGCGCCTTCGTCAGCTGGGTGGACTCCGAGCGGTTCGTCCGGCAGCTTCCTCATGTGTCTGACACCGCAGGCCCGCCCGTGGCTGGCGCAGATTGACGGGTCCGCTCAGCCTCCGCCCCAACCGTCGTCCGGTGCACGATCGACGACGAGGCCCCCCCAGCCATGGGAGAGCGCCTGAAACCTGATCCGCTTCGTCGGGCGCAGCTCGCGTCTGGGAACGAAGCACGTCAGTCGATCGCCTCGTTCTTTGATCGGGTACTTGTGAGTGACCTGTCCCGCTTTGTAGTGCCGCCCGCACGCCCACCCGATATTTCCCCAAAGTTCATCGACTGCCATGAAGATATGGGCGTCCGAGCGCGGGCCGGCGCTGGTGTCGAGACGAAGCTTGATGTTCATGACGAAGTTGAGCCCGCCGTATAGCTCGTAGGCACGAACGCTGAAGGCGAGCATCCTTCGACCTGTGGCGGTCGTGAAGCTACGTCTGGAAACCGCCTTGATATCGATGGGACAGTCAGCGCCCGTATCGCAGGCATCCTCGACATCCTCGGGGTCGCTGATCGTGGTCATCCTGGCACCACCGTCGGCCAGTCGATTGTGCATCGAGCTCCGTCCGGTGGCGCGACCTTCCATGCCCACCGATCTTCCCTCGCTCGAAATGATGGCTGCAGCAATGAAGATCGCGATGAGGACGTCGTGACGCCGCATAGCGGCTCCTCTCTGCGGGCAACGCCATGCTAGCCCTGTGCTTCAACGCGGGCGAGGGTCCCGCCACGCGCGGTAGCTGATGCGCGCTCAGGTCGAGTCGTTCGTCTCCTCGTCAGGAAGCTCGATGACCTCGATGCCCTCGGCGGCGAGGTGTTCGGCGACTTCGGCCATGAACTGTTCGACCTGTTCGGGCGTGAAGTCGACGGGGGGCCCGGGCTCCAGCGTGATGGAGTAACCCTTGGAGGTCGGGTCGATCAAGCAACGCTCAGATCCCACGAGAAGAAGGTCGGCCAGGATGCCAGCGTCCACCAGCACCTCGATCATCGCGTCCACGGGTCCGAATCCAACCCTCGTGGGAAGGGAACCGGGGGATGTGACAACGATTCCGACCCCGTGGCGGATGGGGAAGGTATCGGGGGAGGCCGCGATGATGTCGGTGGCCACCTTGAAGAGTGGGCCGGCCTTGGGCGACGAACGGTCCGCGAACCGCCCCGGGCCGGGATGCTCGGGAGGCTCACCTTCTACGGACAGCGTGAGGGCCACGGACCAAGCGTAGCGTTCACCTGCCACCGCTCCTCCGCGCCTAACTCCTACGCCACCTCCGGTGCACCGACGAGGCACGCGCCGAGGAACGTGAACGCCTGCGCCCCGATCCCCGTGATGGCCGACTGGTGCGACCTGTTGGACGAGCTCGAGGCCGGCGGGCCACTGATGCGTGAGGTCGTGCACGACTCGCTTGAGATATACGGCGAACAACGGATGCGCTCCCGGTGCGCGGGGCGCATCTTCGCGGATAGTCGGGCAGGACGCGCAGCAAGCCCCAAACCCGCTCCCGTCGGGAATTTCCGGAGGGGACTTCGCCCGACGGCAGAGGAGCGCGTCCTGCCCGCACCACTCGATCACGCCGCGTCGGCGGTAAGCCAGCAGCGCCGACCTCTCGGGAGTCGCTGCGTGTCTCGACCAATCCAGGCTGCCGCCTTGACCACCGTGCCCTACGACCCCAGGATGGTTGCCCACCAACGGAACCGGAGGAACGGATGAAGAACCTCGCTCGATGCGCTCTCGTGCTCACTGTGACCGCGATGCTCGTCGTCACGCTCGTCGGTTCAGCGTCGGCGGGCCAGATCATCACATACCGCGGTGAAACCTCCGACACCCAGACCGTTCGTCTGGCGATCTTGAAACGTGACAGCGGGCGACGCTTCCTCCTGGGGTTCACCGTCTTCTTCACGGTGACCTGTGAGGACGGATCGACCGGTACGTATGCAGGGATCGGCGCAAGAGGGATGAAGCTACGCCTCGGCGAAGGCGGCGAGTTCCAGTACGACTCGCGCCCGCAGCAGCCAGGAGAGCCGTCCGACGTAACCTGGCACTTCGCCGGGACCGTGGGATTCGGTTCCGCCGAGGGAACGTTCGAGTTCAAATATGCGAACTTGACCGAAGACGGTCAGGCGCAGCTCTGCACGACGGGGGTTCTTGACTGGACGGCCGATCGACGCAGATCGAACCCCGCACGGATCACCGGCACGTCCCTTCCTGAAGGTGTGACGTTCCTCGAAATCGATCGGCGCGGCGACCTCGTGGAGGTCGCCGCCCCGTAGAACCAACAAGCGTGCCGGAGTCAGACGAGATCCCCGCCCAGTCGAGCAGGGCTACCTGCGCGTCATCGACATCGCCCCGATCCTGGGCGTCACCCACCAGCGCGTCAGCCAACTCGTCGCCGAGCGCGAGGGCTTCCCTGAGCCGGAGCAGTCGCCGGTATCGCTCGGGTTCGAAGCTAAGTCGCCATCGAGGAAGTCATTGGAACGTTCGGTTCGACCATCCCGATCCACAGTCAGTGCTGTGGCGTCGGGTGGTTCCAATCCGGGTGACGGCTCCAGCTGGGGAACTGCCCTGGACTAGAGCAATCGACCAATGAGATTCGAGTACAGCACGATCGCGGGGAGGGCCAACACGACAGAGAGGAGAAGAGCAGAGAACACGAAGGCTGCCGCAGTGTCTCCCGAGGGCCACGCCTTACTCCTGAACCGGCAGACCGCCATCGCTACTAGCACACCGGCCATGACCCCGAAGAACCACCCCCAAGCGACCGTCCAACCCCAGTCCTCGGGCTCAGTGGCCAGATGTCCGAACAGATCCCCGGCGACCACGATGCCCATGAATCCGGTGATGACGGCCAAGGAAGTCGCCCGCACCCACGGCCGCGCGATGAGCGCGCCCGCAGCGATGGCGACCAGGATCAGCTTCGCCATCGCCGCGAACCCCTCCCCCGACATGCCCTCGCGAGGATCCTCGATCTGATGGATCTCGCCCCCCTGGTTCCCGCTCACGGTGGACGAGCCGCTCTGGCTGATGGTGGCCTCGATGTTGTTCAGGATCCCGCCACCCGAATCGGCGGTGTTCCCGCTCACCGAGGCCGAGTCGCTCATCGTGAGCGTGCCCAGGTTCCAGATCCCGCCACCCGCATCGGCAGTGTTGCCGGTCACGGAGGACGAGTCGTCCATGATGAGCGAAGCCCACAAGTCGTTGGAGATCCCGCCGCCTGCGTTCACCGCGTCGTTCCCCCTCACCGAGGACGAGTCGTTCAGCATTACGGTGCCCGCACGGAAGAAGATCCCGCCGCCATCGTTCATCGCGTGGTTTCCGCCCACCGAGGACGAGTCGTTCATCGTGACCGCGGGGTCAGTGCTGTGGCGCGGGGTCTCGAGGAAGATTCCCCCGCCCTCGTACGCCGTGTTCTCACGAACCGAGCACGAGCCGTTCATGACGATGGAGCCGTGGTTCACGATCCCGCCGCCCCACCCGGTGACGCTGTTCCCGCGCACCGAGGACGAGCCGTTCATGATGAGAGTGCCGTAGTTCACGATCCCGCCCCCGGTTTCCGCTTCATTCCGGTGCACGGAGGACGAACCGTTCAGGATGAGCCTGCCATAGTTCGCGATCCCGCCGCCTTCAGACCTTGCCCTGTTCCCACGGACGACGGAGCGGTTCAGGGTGAGGGCGCCACCTTCCCCAACGCGGATCCCGCCTCCAGCCTGGGAATCGCCAACATCCGGATCCCAGGTCGTGTTCGCACCGCCCGTGACCGCCAGGTTCGTGAGCGTCACCCGGGCCACCACGTCAACGACACGGTCCGAACTGCCTTGACCGTGCAGGACGGGCGTCGCCCTGTCCGGGGTCTGGCGGCCAAGGAGGGTGAGGTTCCTATCGAACACGAAGCTGCCGACGCAGACACCATCGATAGAAATCCGATCACCGGTGTGGGCCGCGTTGATCGCGGCTTGCAGGTTCGAGAGGCCCGGCGTGTCCTGGGTCAAGTTCGTGGCTCGACAGGTGTTTTCCACCGCTCTCGCGGTTGGTGCCGAGACGACAAGGGTCACGACCACCATCCCCAGCGTCGCCGCCGAGACTACGTATCGAACTGCTCGACAGCAGCGAGGGGTGCGGACCATCCCTTGAACATCGAGGATCCACGTGAGCTCGTGCAGAGACATGCGTAGCAGCGTGCCCGACGAACGACGCGAGTTGGAAGAGGTGCGACCCAACCACAATCCCCGCGCTACAGCTTCGCCATGGCAGGGTCTTCACACCTAGGTCTCATGCGTGAAGTCGGTGCAGGCGGATGTGTGTGTGGATCGGGCCGTCGCATGTGACAGCGCCGTTACGAGGTCGCGACGAACACCTTCCACCTGGCGCGGAAGACATGGTGGTCGCATGCGGGTCGTTCGCACGTCCTTCCTTCGCGCCCACACCGCAGGCACTCGGAGTGTCATGTCGCTGCGGCTGCGCTTACCCGCCTGGTCTTCCTCCCGCTGCTCTTGCACCTAGTCGCCGCCCCCGCTTGCTCCTGTGCTGATCTTGAGGCTTCGGTTGGACCTGGCACGCTCCGCATCCGCGTCACCAGCGACCTCATCTCGCTTGATCCGTAGATCCGGACCCTGCGATCGTCGGTCATCCGGTGGGGCGCGTAGAACTCAAGAAAGGGTTCCTCGGTTCTCGCTGCCGAAGATGTAGCGGATCACCCACCCGTCCGAGCGAGCGCCCCCGGCTCCTCTCGGAGAGCGCCACCGACCGGGAGATGGATACTCCGGTTCGCGAAGTAGGAAGCGAAACTGCGCTCGACGACTCCCGCCTGGGCCTCCATAGGGCAAAGGCACCGTCGGACGCTGACAGCCGCATCCAACCAGCGGCGTTCGCCGAAGGCGCCTTCTTGCTCACAGCTTGCTCACGACAGGACGACCTGCGCGGGCACGGGACGACACCGGATGACACAGGACCACACGCAGAGCCGGATCTCGTGCGTGGCGGCACCGCCTTGAGGTCCCGGTGCCCGAAAGGGCGTGAGGGTTCGACTCCCCCCTCTCGCAGCCTCTGTGACCTGCGGAGCCCTCGTTCTGCGGCTCTCGAGCGAGGCGAATGAGGTTCACGAGCTCTCGTCCCGTCAGCGCCCGGAGTCACCCAGGGCGATGCGTGCGTCGGCGAGGTCAGCCGTGTCGGGCTCCTCCGCGAACGTCTCGTAGACCGTCCGGAGCGCGGCGCGCTCTTCGTCCGCTGGCTCGCCCGAGGCTGAACGCAGTTCCGCGAGCCGTGTGGCGGCGCGGAGCTGCCACATGCGGGCCCCGGCTACCTCCGCCGACTCGAAGGCGTTGCGGAACGAGTCTCGAGCGTCGTCGGCATCCGAAGAGGCCAAGAGCAGGTCGCCCTTGACCAGCGGCAGCTGGGGGAACAGGACGTTGTCGAGACCTCGCATCAGCTCGATCGCCTGGTCGACCGGTTCGAGACCTTCCTCGGGCCGACCGGCCATCCCGAATCCCCGTGCACGCACCGCGAGCAGCATCGGCCAGAAGACCGGCGGCGTCGTCAGGTCCTGGTAGCGAGCGATCCCCTGATCGCTGAGAGTCATCCCCTCGGCAGGACGCCCCAGCGCCGTTTCCGACACGCCGAGGAAGATGAGGGCGAGCGCCCTCCACACTTGGTAGTCGTGCTCCTCGGCGATCTCGCGTACCTGCGACGCTCGCTCGTGCACGCTCGACCAGTCACTGCGCCACATGTCGAGGAACGCCACGTGGAAGAGCGCGTACGCGGCGCTGTACGGGTGACGCAGCTCCGCTGCGACGCGCAGGGCACCCGCACCACGCTCCATCGCTCGCGCGGGGTGCCCGATCGACCAGAGCACGAACGCCGACGTGGTGTACGGCACGATCCCGGGGTTCGCGCCCAGGCGCAGCCGACCCGAAGCCTGCCGCTGGGGGTCGAACAGTCCGATCGCACGATCAAGGTGCTCGAGCCCCTCGTCGACGTGCCCCAGCGACACAAGATTCGTGCCGACGCGAAGATGCCCCTCCGCTTGGAGCGCGAGGTCCTGCTGTCGCTCGGCGAGCTCGAGGAGCCGCCGCCCGATCCCGATCCCTTTGTCGAAGTCACCGCGATACAAAGAGAGGCTGGCGAGGCTCCGAAGCAGCGGCACCGCGTCCGAGGGCTCTCCCGTCTCCCCCAGCTGGGCGAGCACGTCCGCGTAGATGTCCTCGACCTCCTGCGTATAGCCGCGGATCGCCATGAGGCCGCGAGCGAGGCTCGTCCGCACCGTGATCTCCTGGGCGGTGCGCTCCATCGTCAGCGGCGCTGTCGAGAGCACGGAGAGCAGGTCGTTCGAGAGCGCGATCGCCCCGTGGTACCAGCCGCGGTCGTCGTGCAGCGCCCACAGCGCATCGAGCATGGCATCGAGTCGTCCGAGGTCGCGGGCCTGTACCCAGTAGCGCCACGCAGCGCGCAGGTTGCCGAGGTCGGCTTCCAGCTCGGCGAGGACCTCCGCACGCTCCCGACCGGTGAGCCGCTCCCGCCGTTCGTGCGCCACCTCAGCGAAGTGCTCCGCGTGCGCACGCATGGCAGCATCGCGCTGCTCCGGCAGCTCGTCGAGCCGCTCGGCGGCGTAGTCACGGATCGTCTCGAGCATCGCGAGCCGGCGGTGACCGTCCTCGTCGAGGCTTCGGATGAGGCTCTTGTCGACGAGCGACGCCAATCGCGGGAGCACGTCCGCTCCGGAGTGTCCGTTCAGCCGCGCGGCCACCGCCTCCACCGCATCGATGCGAGCGGACGCGAAGACCGAGAACAGCCGGAACGTCGAGCGCTCCTCCTCGTCCAGGAGGCGCTCGCTCCACTCGATCGTGCTCCGCAGGGTCTGCTGCCGCTCAGGGAGGTCGCGGGTGTCGCCGCCGAGGACGCCGGCGTGCTCGCGAAGCCGATCCCGCAGCTCGCCCGGCGAGAACAGCCCGATCCGCGCGGCTGCCAGCTCGATCGCGAGAGGGAGCCCGTCGAGCCGAACGCAGATCTCTGCCACTTCCTCGGCATCGTCGTCGGCGAGCTCGAACCCCGGACGGGCGTCACGTGCCCGCTCGACGAAGAGTCTCCCCGCCTCCGAGCGCGCGACGGACTCCGGCGACGCGACATCGTCGGGGAGCGTCAGCGGCGGCACGGCGAGGAGGCGCTCGCCTCGGATCCGCAGCGCCTCCCGGCTCGTGACGAGTACGCGAAGACCCGGGCTCGATCGCAGCAGCTCGGCGATGCCACCCGCTGCGTCGATCACCTGCTCGAGGTTGTCGAGCACCAGGAGCACGCGCCGCGACGCAAGATGCTCACGCAGGAGGTCGAGCGGCCCGCCGGTGCCGGACGCACCGACCGCCCGAGCGACGGCATCGAACGCCGCATCGGCGTCGGTCACCGGTGAGAGATCGACGAAGAAGACGCCGTCGGGTGCGAGGTCGGCCTGCTCCGCGCCGACCTGCACCGCCAGCCTCGTCTTGCCGATGCCCCCTGGCCCGATCAGGGTCAGCAGCCGCACGCCCGGGTCGGCGAGCAGGTCACGGAGCTCGCGGAGCTCCCGATCTCGCCCCACGAGTTCGGAGGTCTGCGTCGGCAGGTTGTTCGGGCGGTCGTTCAGGGTCTTGAGGGGCGGGAAGTCGACCGCGAGCGCCGGATGCTGCGCCTGGAAGATGTGTTCCGGCTGCAGCAGGTCCTTGAGCCGGTGCTCGCCGAGATCGATCAGCGACACCTCGGAAGGCAGGTCGCGTTCGGCGAGCTGCGCGGTGCTGGCCGAGACGAGCACCTGGCCACCGTGACCGGCCGCGCCGATCCTCGCGCCGCGGTGCACGTCGACCCCCACGTAGGACCCTGCGCCGATCCGTCCCTCGCACGTGTGGAGCCCCATGCGCACGCGGATCCGTGCGTCGTCGGACCACGCATGCCGCTCGAGCGCGAGCTGCGCCTCGACCGCGGCGCGCAGGGCCGCGGGCGCGGCCGGAAAGACGGCGAAGAACGAGTCGCCCTCCGTGCTGACGACCAGGCCGTCGTTCGCCTCGACCGTGGACCGCACGATGTCGTGATGCTGCTCGAGCAACGGCGGGTACGCGTCACCCAAGCCCTGGACGAGCCGCGTACTCCCCTCGATGTCGGTGAACAGGAACGTGACGGTTCCTGTCGGCAGGTCGCTGAGAGCGGGCACGCCCCATCATGGCGCAGGCGGTCGCCTCGACGCATCACCGGCGTAGCGGCGCGTGTGCCCACGAGGTCGATCAGCGCGGAGAGCTCGCCGTCGTCGCCGGATGCGGAGACGCTCGATCAGCCTGCGAGCCCCACGATCAGACTCTCGATCGTCGAGTCGGAGAGCACGGCGGGATCTCGGAACTGTTCCCGGGCGATCCCGATGAGGAGCGCCTCCAGTGCCACGAAGAAGTCCTCGGCGGGCATGGGGAGGCGCTCGCCTCGCTCGGCAGCGGCGGCTTCCAGCCGATCGGCCTCCTCGCGCCGGGCCTCGCGCAAGGCCCGCAACTCGGCGCGACCCCATCGTGGATGTCGGTCCGCGTAGAGAAACATCTCGAGCTCGAGGCAGAGGATCTCGCGCGTTAGTTTGGGTCGGAGCGTCAGGAACGCTTCCGCGATCGATCGAAGCCCTTCGCGAAGCGGGAGATCCGCCCGGAAGAGCGGATCGGGGTCGATGAGCACCGACCGGGACTCCGCCACGGCGTCGATCAGCTCCTCCTTGCTCGCGAACGTGGAATACACGGCTCCCTTCGTGAGCCCGATCGTGCCCGCGATGCGGTCGAGCGATGTCGCCTCTATCCCCTGCTTCGCGAAGAGCGCGGCTGCTGCGTCGATGACGGCGGCACGCGTCTGGAGCTTCCGCTCTGCTCGGGAAAGGGCCGTGGCCATCGCTCGATCGTACGCGACGGGGACTTGACATACCAGTGGGTATGTCAGATTCTCATCGGTATCCGAGTCACTGGGAACTCGCTCCGACACGGAGGGGATGCCGACGATGGCCACGACGACCGAAGCGGAACTCCGAGCACAGGTGTCGGCACTCGCCGACGAGCTCCAGGTACCCGGCGTCGGTGTTGGCGTCGTGATCGGCGACGAGGATCACGCGGCGTTCCACGGCGTGACGAGCGTCGAAGACCCGTTGACCGTCGACGAGAAGACGCTCTTCCAGAACGGCTCCACCGGCAAAACCTACACGGGCACGGCGATCCTGCAGCTGGTCGAGCGTGGCGAGATGGAGCTGGACGCTCCAGCGCGGACCTACGTACCCGAGCTGACACTCAAGGATGAGCAGGTGGCGCGTGACGTGACGCTGTTGCAGCTCCTGAACCACACCGCCGGGTGGGATGGTGACCTGTTCGAGAACACCGGCGAGGGCGACGACGCCCTGGACCGCTACGTCGCCCGCATGGCGACGATCGAGCAGGTGACGCCCCTCGGTTCGACCGTCTCGTACAACAACGCGTCGCTGGCCGTCGCCGGCAAGGCACTCGAGCACATCACCGGCAAGATCTACGAGGAGGTGATCCGCGAGCTCGTGTTCGAGCCGCTCGGCATGGACCGCAGCTACTACTTCGCGAAGGAGATCATGACGTATCGGTTCGCGCAGGGGCACAAGCAGAATGCGGACGGCTCGATCGAGGTCACGAGGCCGTGGGAGTTGGGTCGGTACGGGAACCCGATGGGCGGCGCGGTGTCGACGGTCGCCGATCAGCTGACGTGGGCGCGATTCCACATGGGCGACGGCACCGCGAAGGGCGGCCTGCGTGTGCTGTCGGAAGCGATGCTCAAGCGGATGCAGCAACCGACCGTCGAGTGTCCGGGGAACGCGCTCGGCGACGCCGTCGGGATCAGCTGGTTGCTCCGCGACGTGGAAGGGCTCCGCGTCGTCGCGCACGGGGGTGACACGACGGGGCAACATTCAATCTTCGAGATGGTCCCCGAGCGCAGGTTCGCGCTCACGAGCCTCACGAACTGCGGACCGAACGGATCGGAGTTCAACGAGCAGATCCTGCGGTGGGCATTAGAGCACTACCTCGGCATCGAGGTACACGATCCCGACCCGATCAGGCTCGATGACGAACAGCTCGCCCCCTACGCGGGACGGTACGAAACGATCGCGTCGATCCTTGACCTGCGGATCGAAGACGGCGGGTTGGTGATGGAGGCGACGATCCGCCCGGAGGTCTTGGAGCAGCTCGGCGAGGAGGAGCAGTACGACCCTCCGTACCCGATCGGCATGCTGCCCGGTGAAGGCGACAGATACATCGTCACCGACGGTCCGGCGAAGGGCATGCGCGGCTACTTCGGAAGGGATCAGGCAGGACTGATCGAAGGGATGCACGTGGGCGGGCGGTACGCCACACGTGTCCGCTGACACCGAGAGCGGGATGACCCCGGCTCGGTTCCAGCGAGCTCCGTGCCTCGGTACTCGTTGTCACCACCACGTTGACCCTGTGTTACCTCGCGCTACCCCGACGGGGTGGGCATCGAGTGCGGTCTCGCCGTCACGGTCAAGGCAACCTCGGTGCCTGGGTCAACGATGTCCAGCCCCCGAACGTCGGGCATGGTGACCGTTCCTGCGGTGGGAACCTCACTCAACGATCGGACTTCAGGCGAAGCGAGCCAGGCACGCGACGTGATGCACGCCTCGGACTATCCCCCACCCGCCTCGATCGGCGAACCGACCCGGGCAACGGTCTGTCCGTTCCGCGTTAGGACACCATCGGACGTGAGTTCGAACCCCATTCCCGCGGGGAGGATGAAGAGCCGCGAGGCCCCGACGCCGGAATCCAGGAAGAGGCAGCCGTGTCGCTCCCGCAGCGTGCCGCTCGCCAGGGCGTCCATGTACGCGTTCGACTCGACCGTGTAGAGGGCAGGCTGGGGAACGGAAGGGACCACGTCACTGTCGGTGCATCCCGAAAGCGCTGCCGTCACAAACACCGCGCACACGCCCATCGAGATCCTCATACAGCAATCATGCCTCTGAGCTGCCTCGTGTGAACGGCCTCGCCGTCACCACGACGTTCACTCTGCGGTGGCAGTTGGTGACGGTTTCGCTCGACTTCAGGCGGCCAAGTCGACTAGCGAATCGGGCCGTCTTCCCGCCTCCGTCACCCGCCCCCAGGTGCTGTCCTGTAACTCCGGATCGTGAGCACGAGGCTGGAGATACCAAGTGCAAGCAGGATGACGAACGCCATGGGAGTACCCCTGGCAAGCATGTCCCGTCAAGGAGACAGGACCAAGGGCGCTCAAGTGACAGACGCGAGGTGCGTGAACCCCGTAAATCGTTCGATCGACACTATCGCCCCGCCGTCTCCAAGTGTGGCGGCCTTGTGTCGCAGCTGCTCGAGCGCTCTCTCGCTCGGCCGCCCATAACATTCAATCGCGGTCAACGTGACCAAGTGCGCCAGCTTGCGGAACTCCGCGCTGCCGATGTCCATGTGGCGCTCCAGCGATGCCGAATCGGGATGGACTGCCACGACGGTCATCCTCGCTGCGTCTTCGTCGATGTAGAAGCCGTACGCGATCAGCTGAGGCTCGCGGGCGTCGATGAAATCCACGAGCCGTTGGACCCCGGCTTTGAGCTCGTCGATCGAGTCCTCGCGGATCCGGGAATGGTCGATATACACGATCGGCTCTGAACCGCCACGTGCGCCGTGACCTGGCATGGCACCTCCCCTCAAAGTGAGCGGGGTATCGATGCGCGCTGTCCGGACATGCGATGACGCTAGCACCTGCCGTTCTCGACAACGCCCACCTCGTCACCCGACGGCATCCGGCGCTGGACCGGGTCGGCGGAGATGGTGCCCGCGAGCACGACGACGTTGATCTGACCGTATATGCCTCCTGTGCCACGCGCCTGTATGCCGAGGCATGGCGGTTGCATGGGAGTCGTGTCGCATCCCTTTCGGTCGCCGGTCCCTGCCGGGCATGCTGCGGAACATGGAGCTTGCGATCCTGTTGCTGGTCCTCGTGGCTGTCGCCCTCGTTGGGCCGTGGTCGCGGTGGTTGCGTTGCCACCATCGCCTGGATCATCAGCACCATCGTCGGCACCCTCGTCAGCGACCCAACAGACCCAGAGGATTGGGGTGAGACACTCGTTCTCTGGTTCGCCCTCGGGGCGGTAGTCGGTGCGTGGCTCGGTGTAATGGTCAATCCGCTCGTCATCAGGGCGCGAGGGCAGGGTACGAACCGCCCTCAGGAACAAGATCGTTGCTGGCGTTCTGTTCCTCGCCACGCCATTCGTGTTGTTGAGGGTGTGGGGATACGAGTGGGGACTGTGAGGGAGAGCACGACCACGTTGACTCTGTGCTACTCCGTCACCGTGTTCCACTTCTTCCCCGTAGCGGCCGCATAGACTGCGGCCTCGCTGGCTCCACGGCTACTCGGGAGGTGGAAGGTCGATGACGGGATCGGAGCACGGCTTCACACGAGGTCGGAAGGTAGGAATCCGAATCGCTGCTGCCCTGGGCTTGATCCTGTTCACCTTCTTCTTCTCGGTCGTGGCGGCAGAAGCCATGGACATCATCCAGGCGGGGGCCGAAGGGTCGCCGGATGATCCTCCTCCGTCGGCCGCTGCCCGGTTCGGGGCAGCCCACCCGGGTGAAGCGGTTCACGTCGCGGGCGCTCTCTCTGTTCTCGCGATCGGGGGGTCGGGGCTGGTCGCGCTAATTGCCCGGCCAGAGCGTTCGGGATTCGCGTATCAGGTTCTCGCAGCCATGATCGGCGTAGTGGCAACCCTTCCCCTCGTCGGAGATCCCGACAACTACGGCGGCCAGGCCGGCTGGATCGACCCAGTGTTCCTGGCCCTCGTGATCCCGTCGATCGTGGCATCCCTTCTGGCACTCCCCTGGGGCGACTGGGGATCTGGGGACGCGAGACCCCGGTTCTTGGTGCTCGCTGCGGTCGCGGCCGTCCCGGCCGCGTGGTACGGCGTCGATCAGGCGGTGATGCAGCGGAGCACGTTCCCTCCGACCGCCGACCCCCACCACAACGCGCACTGGTGGGTGATGGCGGCCGTCGCGTTCATGGTGGTCCTCGTCACCGCCGCAGCCACTCTTCCGGGTCGGGGCTGGCGATTGGGCGCATTCCTCGCAGGAGCATCCTCCTTCGCGGTCGGCATGGGCTCGGTTCTCGAGGAATCAGCGGCATCAGCCGTGTCGATTGGGTGGGCTCTTGCGGCAATGCTATGGGGTGTCGTCACCGTCTGGGTCGTGGTGCGAGGTCAGATGGCGCGGTCAACCCGCTGACGACGACGTTGACCGTCACCGCCCCCGTTCGACCGCCGAACCATCCACCTGATAGCGGCATAACCGGTGCGGGTTCCGTGTTGAGGCGAGCAGCGACCCGAGGGAGAACCACGATGTCTGACTGGAACGCCAAGGTGATCGACGAGTTCCGATCGAACCGCGGCAAGGTCGCCTCGTTCGCGCGCCAGCCGCTGCTGCTGCTTACGCATCGCGGAGCGAAGACAGGCAGCGCCCGCACGAATCCACTCGCCTACTTCCGCGACGGCGACGACTACGTGGTCGTTGCCTCGAAGGGGGGAGCCCCCACGAACCCGGACTGGTACCACAACCTGCTCGCCCATCCGGACGCGACGATCGAGGTGGGCACCGACGAGCTCGCGGTGACCGCGCGACCGGCCGACGAGCAGGAGCGGGCTCGCCTGTGGGAGTTGATCACGTCGGCGAACCCCGCGTTCGCCGAGTACGAAGGGAAGACCGCGAGGACGATCCCGGTGCTCATCCTCACTCCACGACGATAAGGCACCCAGGCAGTCCGTGAAAGAGGCTCGAACGATGAGAGACCTTCTGGACAGCCGTCAGAGGTAGCGGCCGCCGGAGCGGACCGGCGACGCAGGTGGTGGCGGTTCCGGGTCGCGATCGGGGTCCGGGATCTGGGCGAGCAGATCCTCGGTAGCGATGATCCCTTCCACCCCGAGGAGTCCGCTCCTGACCAGCTCACGGAGGTCGGCCCCACTCATCCCCTCGGTCGCGTCGGCCACGAGAGCCGTGTCGACATGGTGCTCGATCGCATCGAGGTACACGCCGAGGATCCGCGCCCTCCCGTCGGCATCCGGGAGTGGGAACGACACCACCTGGTCGAATCGTGCCGCGCGCCGAACCGCCGCATCGATCGCCGAGGATCGTTCGTCGTCGCGACGGTCACGACCTCGTGGTGCTGCGTCATGAGCCCGTCGAGGACCGTGAGGAAGTCGAACAGGGCACTCCGCTGGGTCTGCTCGTCGCGTCAGCCAGCGAGGAGGTCGAGATCCTCCAGCAACACCAGGGCGGGCCCGAGCCCTGACAGCTCCTCGTACAACTGGTGGAGCACGTACTCGCCCACCTTCGATTCGACGAAGATGGGCGTGGCGGTGCCGAGGAGCTCGGCCGCCAAGATCCGGCAGGCGGCCGTCCTGCCCGTGCCCGGAGGTCCGGCCAACAGCAGGCCGCGGTTGGATCCAAGGCCCGCGGACCGGAACACATCCATGCGCGCGAACATGCGGTGGACGTTCATGTCGAGCGAAGTCCAGATCTCGCTCGGCAGCATGAGATGGTCGCGTCGTTCGGTCGGGTCGGGAAGGACCTCGAACCCGACGCTGGGGCCGGTCCACGATGCCCTCAACAATCGTCCACGGTAGGGACCATCAGGACCTCGTGCGTCCGCGATCAGGCTGTCGAGATAGCCCTGCGCGACCTCGGTGTCCGCCGGCGCCGACCTGACGACGAGCACCCGGGCACCGGTGTTGCGCCAGGTCGCGAACAGGAGCGGTGCGCTCGCGACCATGCCCGCATCCCAGTAGACCGTCATCGAACTCGGGATGCGCTCCGTCACGCCTCCGATGTCCACGCGCTGCCACTCGGCGGCCGCCTTCGGGTTCGCCCCTCCGAACTCGACCGAGGGGTGCTCCGCGAGTTGCTGTCCGAGCAGCAGCAGGAGCGGCATCTCGTACGGCCCACGGAGCTCCTCCTGGAGTGACGCGATGTCCTCGGGCGCGACGTTGAGATGTGCGGACGCCAGTCCTTGCCAGTCTCCGAGAGCCGCTCGCACCTGGTCCGCCAGCTGACGCTCCGCGATGCGGTAGGACAACTGGACGAGATCGTCGTCGGTGCGTCGCACGTCGCCGTCGGGTCCCGCGTAGGCGAGCGCCTGAACCTTCGCGTGAAGGCGCTGGAGGTTCTCTGCGCGCTTCGGCTCCGGTCGGACGGTCGCCGCGCGTCGATCACCATCCTCGACGTATCGGCAGCAGTTGCGGTCGCCCGGACGCCGTGAGTCAGACGGCGTGGAGCTGCGGCTCCGCGACCACGCCGTCGGTCGCCTTCCCGAGCGGCGTGACCTCGCCCGGCAGCTCGACCACGAACCGTGCCCCGCCGGTCGCGGCGTCCTCGATCCTGGCTGAGCCGCCGTGCAGCTCGGCGAACCGCTGCACGAGCGAGAGGCCGATGCCCATGCCGCGCCCGCTCGAGTCCTCGCCCTGGCGGAACGGCTCGAAGAGCACGTCCTTGAGCTCGTCGGGGATACCGGGGCCGTCGTCCTCGACCACGAGGTCGATGCCGTCGGGACGGGCCGTGATCTGCACGAGCACCGCGGTGCCCGGCGGCGTGTAGCGGGCAGCGTTCACCAGCAGGTTCTCGATCACCCGCTCGACCTTGCCGGGATCCACCTCGACCATGACGGCGTCGGCCCGCACGCGCACGGGATGGTCGGCGAGCTGCGCCGTGTCGGACACGACCCGGCGGGCGAGCTCGCCCACATCGGATGGACGGCGCTGCGGGTGGACCCTCCCGCGGTCGATGCGGTCGAGATCGAGCAGGTCGTCGATCAGACGGTTCATCTTGCGGCCGCTGTGCTCGATCACCTCGTACAGGGCCTCGCGCTCGTCGGCGGTGAGGTGCAGCTCGTCGTCGCGACGGATCGTCTGCATCGCCCCGAGGATCCCGGCGAGCGGTCCCTTGAGGTCGTGCGAGACGGCGTGCAGCAGGGTGTCCTTGACGTCGTTCATCTCGCGCAGGTCGCTCGAACGTCCTGTCTCCTCCTCGACCAGGCTCCACTGCGAGTCGATGATCGAGCGCAGCGTGTCGAGGAGCATCGCGGTCGCGAGGAAGACGGCGAACCGCACGATGCCGTTCCAGTAGGGCACTGGGTCGGTGGTGGTCGTCGAGGGCGACGACAGCACATCGCTCACGAGGGCGGCGACCGTCGAGATCACGACGGCGACCGCACCCCAGCGGCGGCCGAGGTTCCACGTCACGAGCCCGATCGGCATGAGGTAGAGGAGCGACAGCGAGAGCTGGGGACCGGTGAGGTAGTCGAGCACGCTCACCACCGCGATGAAGGCCAGCCCGAGCACGGCGACGAGCAGCGGCGACTTGCCGTCGAAGAACCCTCGCGTGCTGCGGAGCACGCGACGGTCCACCGACGCCCGAGCGGCGGTCGTCTGTTCCACGTCAGAAGCCTCGACAGACGAGGTTGGTACCTTGAGTCGGGTACGGCTCCCTGCGGTTGCGGCCTCAGACCTCGGCGAGCAACTCCGCGAGGGCGCGGAACGCCCGGCCCCGGTGGCTGATGCGGTCCTTCTGTGCGTCGGTCAGTTCGGCCATCGTCTCGTCCCAGCCGGCCGGCACGAAGATCGGGTCGTAGCCGAACCCGCGCACCCCTCGCCGCTTCGAGACGAGCTCGCCCTCGCACACGCCCTCGGCATGGAGGGAACGCCCGTCGGGCCACGCGATCGACGCGATGCATCGGTACCTGGCGGTGCGGCCGCCGGAGGGCACCCCCCGCACCGCTCGCAGGAGCGCATCGAGGTTCTGTTCGTCCGTCGCCTGCTCCCCGGCGTAGCGGGCCGAGCGATGGCCGGGGCCGCCGCCGAGCGCGTCGACCTCGATGCCCGAGTCGTCGGCGATCGCGGGGACGCCGAGCGCCGCGGCGACCTCGGTGGCTTTCAGCAGAGCGTTCTCGGCGTACGTCTGGCCGGTCTCGTCGACGTCGGGGAAGGCGGACGGGTCGTGGTTCTCGACCGTGACCCACTCGACGGGCCAGTCCGCGCAGATGCGGCCGAGTTCGCGCAGCTTGTGGGCGTTGCGCGACGCGATCGCGAGTCGATCCGGGAAGGCCATCGTCGAGCCTCAGCCGGTGAGCACCTGGTGCTGCAGCTCGGTGAGCCGGGCCACGCCGGCCGCGGCCAGGTCGAGCATCGAACCGAGGTCGGCGCGCGAGAACGGCGTGCCCTCGGCCGTGCCCTGCACCTCGACGAACTCGCCGCTGCCGGTCATCACCACGTTGAAGTCCACCTCGGCGCCGGCGTCTTCCTCGTAGCACAGGTCGAGCCGAGGCTCGCCTTCGACGATGCCGACGCTCACCGCCGCGACGCTGCCGGCGAGCAGGTCGCCCGGAACCTTGCCCTCGGCCTCGAGGCCCCGCAGGGCGATCGCGAGCGCGATGTAGCCCCCGGTGATCGACGCCGTCCGGGTTCCCGCATCGGCCTGCAGCACGTCACAATCGATCGTGATCGTGCGCTCGCCGAGGCGCGAGAGGTCGATGACGCTGCGGAGCGACCGCCCGATCAGTCGCTGGATCTCTTGGGTGCGCCCGCCGGGTCGGCCCCGGTTCACCTCGCGGCCCGACCGCTCGGAGGTCGAGGCGGGCAGCATCGAGTACTCGCCCGTCACCCACCCGCGCCCGGTGCCCTTCAGCCAGCGAGGGGCGTCGTCGGAGACGCTCGCCGCGACGAGGACCCTGGTCCTCCCCATCGAGAACAGCACCGATCCCGCCGCCCACTCCTGAAACCCGAGCTCCCAGGTCACGGGGCGCAGTTCGCCGGCCGCCCGGCCGTCCGGGCGCGTCAGGGCGCGATCTCCGTCGTCGTCATCACGGCGCGATCTCGATCGTCGTCATCACGGCGCGATCTCGATGGTCGTGCCGTCCTCGGCGAGGTCGATCACGCCGTCGAACGCCGCGGCGGCCTCGTCGCGCGACACCTCGCGGTCGAGCGTCGGCAGGATGTGGGTGAGCACCAGCCGCTTCGCTCCGGCGGCCTTCGCGTGCTGTGCCGCCTGGGTCGCGCTCATGTGGAAGAACGCCTGGCTCGAGGCGTCCTGGTAGGTGGCCTCGGCCACGAACAGGTCCGCGTCGGTCGCCATCTCGATCACCTCGTCGCACGGCCCGGAGTCCCCCGTGTAGGCGAGCACCGCTCCCCCCGCCTCGATGCGGTAGCCCACCGCATTCACGCCGATGTGCGTCATCTCGAACGTCGTGATGTGGAACGGTCCGATGTCGAAGACGTCGCCGCCGTGCACCGTGCGGAAGTCGTACGCCTCGGCCATCACGTTGCGGCCGTTCTCGCTCGTCAGCACGCTCATGCCCTCGACGAACCCGTCGGGCGAGTAGAAAGGCAGGTTGGGAGCCCCCATGCCACCGTAGTGCCGCGCGTAGAACGCGGGCACCACGTCGATGAAGTGATCGGTGTGCCCGTGCGTGATCACGATCGCCGCGATGTCGGCGATGCCGATGTACTCCTGCAAGCGGGCGAACGTGCCGGTGCCGGCGTCGAGCCAGATGTGCGTGCCCTCGTGACTCAGCAGGTGGCCGCAGGTCGCGCCGCCGGGGCCCGGCCACGTTCCGGCGGAGCCGAGCACGGTCAGTTCCACGTGCCACCTCCGACCGGCACGGCGCGCGCGGCGCCGACATCGGTGAGCTCCGGACCGAGGAAGACGCCGGCGACTCGCTCGAACGCCTCGGGATCGCCCGTCGAGAGGAACTCGTGGTCCGCCGAGCCGCCCTCGTCGCGCAGCAGGTGCTCGGCCATGAGGGTCGCGTACACGTCCTTGGCGGTCTCCTCGGCCGAGGACACCAGGACGACGTCGGGGCCGAGCTCGAGCTGGAGGAGACCCGAGAGCAGCGGGTAGTGGGTGCAACCCATGATGAGGGTATCGACGCCGTCGGCCATCAGCGGAGAAAGATACCCCCGCGCGGCCCCCCGTAGCTCGTCGCTGGTCGTGTCACCCCGCTCGACGTGCTCGACGAAGACGGGGCAAGCCTGCGAGCGGAGCGTGACCGGCGCCCCGGTCGCGGCCACGGCTCGGTCGTACGCCCCACTCGCGACGGTCGCCTCGGTGCCGATCAGACCGATGCGTCCGTTCCGCGTGACGTGCACGGCCGTCCTCGCTCCAGGATCGATCACACCGACGACCGGGGTGCCCGCCCGTTCCGCAATATGGTCGATCGCGGTCACCTCGATCGAGTTGCAGGCGACCACGAGCGCCTTGACGTCGCGGTGCACGAGGTAGTCGGCGATCTCGAGCGCGTAGCGCCGGATCTCCTCGACCGGCTTCGGTCCGTACGGGAACCGGGCGGTGTCACCCACGTAGAGGATGCGCTCGTGCGGCAGCTGATCCATGATCGCGCGCACGACCGTGAGGCCGCCCACGCCGGAGTCGAAGACGCCGATCGGCCGTTGATCGCTCATGCGCCCGGTCCCGCGGCGCCGGCGATGTCGGCGCTCACCACCACAGCGACTCCGCGACGCCCTTCTCGGCCGTCGCGAGGTCCTCGGCCCAGGCCTCGGTCGACAGGTACTTCCATCCGCCGTCGGGCAACAGGCACACGATGTCGCCCTCGTCGATCTCGCTCGCGATGCGCTGGGCGACGTAGACCACGGCTCCGCTCGATATGCCGGCGAAGATGCCCTCTTTCGAGGTGAGCTCGCGGTTCGTGCGCAGCGACGCCGAGGAGTCGACCAGGAACTTCCGATCGATCTCGCTCGGGTCGAAGATCGGCGGGATGAAGCCCGCGTCGAGCGAGCGCAGGCCGTAGACGAGGTCGCCGAGCTCGGGCTCGGCCGCCACGATCGTCACGTCTGGGTTGTGTGCATGCAGCCCCCGGCCGTTGCCGGTGAGCGTGCCGCCGGTGCCCATGCCTCCGACGAAGTGGGTGACCTCGGGCAGGTCGCGGATGATCTCCTGCGCCGTGCCCTCCTGGTGGGCGAGGGGGTTCGCCGGGTTCCCGTACTGGAACGGCATGTAGTACTTCTCGTCTTGCGCGAGCGCTCGCGCGACCTCGATCGAGCCGTTCGTTCCCTTGTCGCCGTCGCTGAACACGATCTCGGCGCCGAAGAGCCGCAGCAGGCCGATGCGCTCCTCGCTCGCGTTGTCGGGGATCACGACGGTGAGCCGGTATCCCTTGCGCGCGGCCACCATCGCGAGCGCGATGCCCGTGTTCCCCGACGTCGGCTCGAGGATCGTCTTCTCGGCCGTGAGCTCACCCGACGCCTCGGCCGCCTCGATCATCTTCAGCGCGATGCGATCCTTCGTGGAGCCCGTGGGGTTCGAACCCTCGAGCTTCGCCCACAGGCGGACGCCCGGCTTCGGCGACATACGGGGCATACCGACGAGCGGTGTGTTCCCGATCGCCTGCAGGATGTCGTCGTAGCGCGTCACGCCCGGATTATCCCAGCCCACTCGGTCGGTCCGTCAGGGCGGCCGACTCAGGTGGCCGATGTCAAACGCACCGAGGCATCGACGATCAGTCCGACGCCGGCCGCATAGACCTTCTCGTCCTGACCCCCTTCCAGCGGATTCTGATCGAGCAGGGTCGCGGTGTCCTCGAAGGTGCCGGCGGGCACCTCCGCGACCTCACCGAGCGCGATGACCTTGGCTTGATCCTCGGCGATGCCGGGGGCGACCTCCTGCTGGAACGCCTGGCCGACGGCGAGATCGCCGGGCATGAAGATCCCCGGGAGGTTCGCGCCGCCGGCCCGCCATCCGCCGGAGTGTGAGACGACGTTGCCCTCGGAGTCGTAGTCGTCCACTTCCTCCCCGAAGTAGCACACGGTCCCCCCGCTCGTCTGCGCGAAGAAGTTGCGTGAGACCTCGACGACCCGCCCGTCCTCCTCCTCGTACTCCTCGACGACCCGCGTCTGCACACCGGCGACGGTCTCCACCTCGTCCAGCACGGTGATCCGGACCAGCTCGTCCTTGAAGAAGAACGAGCGACCCTCGAGCACGAGCTGCCGCCCGACCGGCAGCGGTAAGAACGGGTTGTCGATCTCGAGCGTGAACCGCGCGGTCTCCGGATCGCACTCGCTGATATCCATGAGGTTCTCGGACGGCTCGACCCGCGAGCACGCGGCCGTCATGACACCGATGACGGCAAGCGCGAGGAACTTCCGCCGGTTCGATCGCGTCACCGCATGACCTCCTGCCCGGATCTTCGGCCCGGCTCGAACTCCGAGCTCACGGGTTGCAGCGAGGGTAGCCACCATCGCTGAAGCATCGCTGAACGCGTCCCGCCTCAGGCTTCGCGACGCTCAGGCGGGTTCGACGGGTGATGTGGCCCCGTAGGCGGGGATCCGCGCGAATGCGTGCTCGTCGAGCTCGAGAACCGCCTGCCGGACCTCGTCCATCGCGGCTTCGTCCAGCTGCCGAACCTCGATCAGCTTGAGCACCTCGTGGTCCTCGTCGTTCTTCCCTCGCCAGCCGACACGGACGTTGCCGACGCCGGGGGCGTAGTACTTCAGCTGGAAGGCGCCGGGCTTCGAGGGTTCGAACTCCTCGACCACGAGCACGTTCTCATAGCAGTCGACGGGCACACACGTCTCGATACCGACCTGAGCGGTCTTGCCCCAATCGTCCCAATTGAGTGGGGCAGGTGCGTACCCCTGCGAGTAGCTCGGGTCCCCGACCTTCGGTTCGGCCTTCATCGCGATGCCGGCCTTCGCCCCTTCCTCGCCGGCGACCCAGCCAGGCGACTTGTGGAGCTTCCCGTTCTCGAACTCCTCCGGATACTGCCCTAGGTGCCAAACGTTCCCATCGTGGTCCTGCGCGAAGAACGCGATCTCCTCCTCGACGAGCTCGCCCTCCGTGTAGTCGCGATCCCAGATCACGACCGCCTGGACCCCATTGACTTCCTTGACCATGTCGCTGACGGTGAAGACCACTGCGTGTGAGAGCGGCTTGCCGTCGTCGAGCGAGGACCCTCGGTAGACGAACTGGGTTCCTGGCGTCAGCGGGAACCACTCGTTGTCGACGGCGGCGGACGAGTCGAAGCTCGCCGGGTCGAAGTCGGCGGCCTCGACCGGCTCTGCGGCGTCCGTCGAGCCGCTCGGCGATGTCGCCGTCTCCGTCGGCGCCGGGGGGGTCGAGGTCGACGACCCCGACCCATCCCCACTGCAGGCACCCAGCAGGATGGCCCCAAGGACCAGTGGGACTACCCTGCCCGGCGCCCTCATGCCGGAACCGGTGCCGCCGGCATCGGCAGGCCAGTCTCGCCGCGCGGCTTCGCGAACCGCAGGTAGAGCGACGGCACGACGAACAGGTTCAGCAGCGTCGCCGTGATCAGGCCGCCGAGGATCACCCAGGCCATCGGGTACTCGATCTCCTGGCCGGGGATCTCTCCCGCGATCAGCAGCGGGACCAGGGCGAGCCCGGTCGTCAGCACCGTCATCATGATCGGCACCACGCGCTCGCGGGCACCCTGCAACACGAGATCCGGCCCGAACGGAACGCCTTCGAACCGTTCCAGATGCTGGTAGTGGCTGATCAGCATGATCCCGTTGCGGGCGACGATGCCGAGCACCGTGAAGAACCCGACCAGCGACCCCAGCGAGATGACCCCACCGGTCAGGTAGGCCGCGATCACCCCGCCGACCAAGGCGATCGGCAGCGTCAGGAAGGACAGCGTCGCGAGGCGCCAGCTGCCGAACGACGCCTGCAACAGCAGGAAGATGCCGATCGCTGCGGCGATCGCGCCGGTGTTCAGGCGGTTCGCGGCCGCTCGCCGCTCGGTGTACTCGCCGAGGAACTCCGCGTGATACTCCTCCGGCCAGTTGTAGTCGTCGAGCCGACCCTCGACGTCCGCGACGATCGACCCGAGGTCGCGGGTGCCATCGATGTTGGCACCCACGTCCAGGCTCCTGAACAGGCTGTCGTGGTAGATCACGTTGGGGACCGGCTCGATCTTCACGTCGGCCACTTCCTCCAGGCGCACGTACTCACCGCTCGGCGTGTCGATCAAGAGGTTCCCGATGTCACTGAAGGTGTCGCGCACCTCGGGCTTGCTCCACACCTGGATGTCGTACGCCTTGCCACCGACGAAGATGTCGCCGGCCTCCTCGCCCGCGATCAGACGCGCGGCCGCCCGGCGGACATCACCGGGCTTGAGCCCGTACCGCTGCGCTGCGGGAAGGTCGGCCACGACGCTCACTTGCGGGATGTCCTTCAGGGATTCGACGTGATTCTCCGTCACCCCGGGGATGCCCCCGAGGATCTCGTTGACCTCGTCCGCCGTCGTCTGGAGCTGCGCGAGGTCCTGCCCGTAGATCCGGATCGTGATGGCTTCGCTCGAGCCCGTCAGGACCTCGCGGATGCGTTCCTTCAGATAAGTCAGGACGTCTCTGTACAGGCCCGGATAGCCGTCGACGACCTCCTGCACCTTCGCCAGGGTCTCGTCGTAGTCGACCGAAGGGTCGACGCTGATCCAGTTCTCACCGAAGTCGATGCCGACGACCTCGTCCATCAGCAAGGCCTGACCGATGTGCGACCCGGCGTTGCGCACGCCGGGGATCTCGAGCAGCTCGTGGTTGGCCCTGGCCGAGATCCTGAACATCTCCGGCTGCCCGGTGCCCGGCACGGTGAGCCAGTGCATCAGGAAGTCGCGCTCCTTGAAGGAAGGCAGCAGCGACTGGCCGAGCAGCGGCAGGGCCGCGATCCCCATCACCGTGGTGAGGCCCACCGCGACGTAGGCACGACGCGGCCGGTAGACGATCCTCTGCAGCACGAAGTGGTAGGCACGCTGCAGGGCGGGGACCACCGGGGACTCGCGATGCTGCAGCGAACCCGAGCCGCGGAAGAAGATCATGCTCATCGCCGGCGTCACGGTCAGCGCAACGGCCATCGAGGCGAGCAGGGCGAGCGCATACGAGGTCGCGAGCGGGCGGAAGAACGAGCCAGACAGCCCCTCGAGCATGAAGATCGGGGCGACGGCCACGATCTCGATCAGCGTCGCGTAGACGATCGCGCTCCGGACCTCGAGCGAGGCATCGAGGATCACCCTCGCCGTCGATGTGCCGCTGCCTTCCTTCCGATGCTGGCGCAACCGCCGGACCACGTTCTCGATGTCGATGATCGCGTCGTCGACGATGTCGCCGAGGGCGATCACCATGCCGGCCAGGATCATCGTGTTGATCGTGGCTCCGCGCCAATGCAGCACGAGACCGGCCGCGATGAGTGACAGGGGGATCGCAACCACGCTGATCACGGCGGTGCGCCAGCTGTACAGGAAGAGGCAGAGCATCAGCACCATCAGGATCGCGCCGAACCAGATGGCCTTCGAGAGGTTGCTGATCGACTCCTCGATGAAGGTCGCCGGGCGGAAGATCGTGGCGTCGATCTCGATGCCCGAAAGGCCAGGCTTGAGCTCCTCCAGCGCTGCCTCGACCCCTCGCGTCACGTCGAGGGTGTTGGCCCACGGCAGCTTCTCGACGATGAGCATCAAGCCTTCGCCGTCGTTGATGACGGCATCCCCGACCAGCGGCCACGTGCCCCGGACGACGTCGGCGACGTCGGCGACCTGCAGCCGCTTCCCGTCGACCGATTCGACCGGGATCCCGCCGAGGTCCTCGGCCGTGACGATCGGGAGCACGTGCTGGATCTGGTAACGGTTCGTCCCCGTGTCGAGGAAGCCGCCCTTCCCGATGTAGTTGCCGTCGTTGTACGGGAGCAACCCCGCGTCCAGGGCGTCCGCCACCGCCGTCGAGACGGCGTCGATCGTCACGTTGTGCTCACGGAGCAGCGCCGGGTCGATCTGGATCGTCGGCATCTCGATGCGCTCGCCCCAGATCGGCACGTTCGCGACGCCCGGCACCCGCATCAGGCGCGTCCTGATCTTCCAGTACGTCGTCATCGACAGGTCGATCAGGTCCAGGTCGGGGTCGGTCGTCGTGAGCCCGATCTTCATGACGCGGCTCGTCGCCGAGAGCGGCTGGATCATGAACGGCGGGCTCGCCCACGTCGGGAGCTGCGGGGAGATCTGAGCGATCCGCTCCGCTACGAGTTGCCGTGCGGTCAACAGATCGGTCCCGGGCTTGAAGATCATCTCGATCGACGACAGCGACTCAACCGACTTCGAGCGGATCTCGTCCAGACCGGGAACCCCGTTGAGCGTCTGCTCGAGGGGGATCGTGACGAGTGACTCCACCTGGTTGGCCGAGAGGCCCAGCGAGGGCGTCTGCACCTCCACCTTCGGCGGTGCGAACTCGGGGAAGACGTCGATCGCCGTGTGGCGGAGCTGCTGCACGCCGAAGAACATCAGCGCGGCGGCGAGCGCGACCACGAGGTATCGGAACTTGAGGCTCGACCCAACGATCCAGCGAAGCATCGTGCGTTCCTTCCTTCCGTGATCTCGCCTACGTGCCGAACTCCGTCTCGGAGCCGTAGAGCTCGGGTATCCCGACCGTCACGACCTCGGTGCCGGCCGGCGGGCCGTCGGAGAGGATCGCCTCGGTCGACGTCTCGCGGTCGACCTCGATCGGCGCCCGGATGAACACCTGCGGCTCGGGGTTCGTGTACACCCAGAAGTCCCCGTGTGCATCGATGAACATCGCGTCGTAGGGCACGACCAGCTTCGACCCGTGTTCCTCGACCACCGCGGTCTCGATGCCGAGCCGCTCGACGGCCGATTCGGTGAGGGTGAGGCGAAGCACGTCCTGGCCCTCGATCGGCTCCAGGGTGTACGGCTGTTCCTCGATCACGTACTCGTCCGAGACCGAACCGCCACAGGCGGCCAGGACGAAGACCGTGAGTGGGACGACCGCGAGGGCGAGTCTCCGCGTCATCGGCCCGCCCTACCTTCCGACCGTGTCGACGTCGGGGATCGTCACCATCAGGTCCTCGGCCGACCGGTCCGGTTCTGCGACGAACCCGAAACGGAGGTACGCGGCGGGCAGGACGACGAGCGTCAGCAGCGTCGAGGAGATCAGCCCGCCCAGGATGATCGCCGCCATCGGTCCGACGATCTCGAAGCCGGCCCCGCTCATCACGGCGAACGGGATGAACACCACGGCCGCACCGACGGCGCTCGTGAGGATCGGCACGACGCGATCGCGGGTCGCGGCCGTCACGAGCTCGGGCCCGAAAGCCTCGCCGTCGACCTGCAGATGCTGATAGTGCCGCACCAGAACCACCACGCCGCGGACGGCGATCGCGATCACGGCAACGAAACCCGCGACCGAACCCAGTGTGATCTCGCCGCCCGTGATGAGCGCCGCCAGCGTTGCGCCGGCCAGGGCCATCGGAAGCGTGAGGATCGACAGGATCGCGAGGCGCCAGCTCGCGAATGCAGCCTGCAGCAGCAGGAAGATCGCGATCAGGCCGGCGACCGCCACGGCGATGACGCGCGAGCGTGCGGCCGCCTGCTCCTCGAACCCACCGAGGAGCTCGGCGTGGTGTTCCAGTGGGAACTCGACCTGGTCGAGTGCCGCCTCGACGTCGCCTGCGACCGCACCGACGCCCCGGCCGGAGACGTTTGCCGTGACGTCGACGTAGGAGTCGACGGACTCGTGCCGGATCACGGCGAGATTCGGAACGATGCGCACGTCGGCGACCGCGCCCAGCGGCACGAGATCGCCGCTCGGGGTGTCGATCAGCAGCTCCTCGACGTCGGCCTCGGTCGCGCGGATCTCCGGAACGCTCCAGACCGCGACGTCGAACACCTTCTGCTCCTCGAAGAGGTTCCCGACCACGAGGCCCGACAGCAGTGTCGTCGCCGCCCGGCGCACATCGCCGGGTGCAAGGCCGACCGCCTCGGCGCGGGCCACGTCGGGCTGCACCTCGATCGTCGGTTGCTCCGCGGGCAACTCGACCTGCGCGTTCTCCAGACCATCGATGCCGGCGATCGCCCCCTCGACCTCCGCGGCCATCGTCTCGAGGACGTCAGGGTTCGCGCCGTAGATGCGCACGACGATCTCGTCGTCCCCCCTCCCGAGGATGTCGGTGACCCGCTGCTCCGAGTAGGTCACGACGTCGTTGGAGACGTCGGGCAGGCCGCCGGCCACCGACTCGATCGCGGCGATCGTGTCGTCGTAGTTCGCCGACTCGTTGACGCCGACCCAGACCTCGGCCGAGTTCACGTCCACGATCTGGTCCGACTGGATCGCGCGGCCGACGTGGGCGCCGACATCGTCGACGCCCGGGAGGGACCGCAACTCGTCGACCGCCTGCGCGGTGATCTCGTCCATGCGTTGGAGCGAGGTGCCGGGCTGCGCGTCGAGCCGGACCACCACATCGCGTTCCTGCATGACCGGCCGCATCGACTGGTCGAGGAACGGCACCGCGATCAGGCCGGCGACCACGACGACGGCGAACACCGCGACCGCCGGACCGAGCTTGGACAGGGTGCGCGCGGCCATGCCGTCGTACATGCGCTGCATCCACCGCGCCACCGGGGACTCACGGTGCTCCCGCGTCGGGTCGCCCAGGAGCATCATTCCGAGCGCGGGCGTGACGGTCACAGCGACAACGATCGAGGCGACGACCGCCAGCAAGTAGGCACCGGCGATCGGCGGCAGGAAGGCCCCGGCCTCCCCTTCCATGAAGAAGGCAGGCAGCAGCACCGCCGCAACGATCAGGGTCGCGAAGAGGATCGCGCTGCGCATCTCGAGGGTGGCATCGATGACGACCTGCCAGGCCGGGGTGCCGTCACCCTGCTCCCGCTGCTGGCGGACGCGTCTCCTGACGTTGTCGACGTCGATGACCGCGTCGTCGATCAGCACGACCAGGGCCATGACCAAACCCGCGAGGACCATCGTGTTCACCGTCGTGTCCGTGAAGAACAGCACGAGCCACGCTGCCGCCAACGACATCGCGATGGCCACGACACTGACGAGGGCGCTCCGCCACTGGAACGTGAACGCACCGAGCACGAGGATCAGTAGGATCGCGCCGATCAGGGCCGCACGGCCCAGGTTGTCGAACGACGACCCGATGAACTCGGCCGGACGGTAGATCGAGGTGTCCATCGCGAGCCCGGGCAGACCCGGAGCCAGCCCGTCGAGCGCCTCATCGATGCCCGAGGTCACCGCGGGCGTGTTCGCGTCGGGGAACTTCTCGACGACGAGCAGCAGACAGTCGCCGTCGGTGCACAGGGCATCGCCGATCAAGGGCTGGTGGTCCTCCACGAGCTCGGTGACGTCGCCCAGCGTCTGGGCGGATCCGCCGGTCGACGAGGCGTCACCCCGCGCGTCGACGATCGGCACCTGCCCGAGCTCGTCGGCCGTCGAGATCGCTTGCTCGTGGAAGACGTGGAGCCGCTGGGTCAGCCGGTCGATGAACCCGCCGGTGCCGGGCGCCGAGGCTTCGAGGAAGGAGAGCGGCGACACCTCGAGGGCGTTCCCGGTGGTCTCGATGACCTGGCTCAGCGTGACGTTCGCGTCGTGCAAGCGCTGCGGGTCGACGAGCACCTGCAGCTGGCGGTCGCGGAAACCCCAGATCGAGACGTTGGCCACGCCCTCGACGCCCTGCAGGCGCGGCGCGATCACCCACTTGGACAGGATCGACATCTCGATCGGCGACAGCTCGTCCGAGGTCAGCTTCACCATGGCGACGCGGCTCGTCGACGAGAGCGGCTGGATCATCTGCGGCGGCTTCGCGACCTGCGGCAGGCCGGCGGCGGCGACCGCCTGGGTGAGGCGCTCGGACACCACCTGGCGGGCGTCGAGCACGTCCGTGCCCGGCTCGAAGGTCATCACCACCGACGAGAGTCCGGGCAGCGACACCGACTCGATCTCGTCGAGGAACGCGATGCCCACGAGCAGGTCCTGCTCGAGCGGCACCGTGATGAGCTGCTCCACCTCTTCGGCGGACAAGCCGAGCGCCTCGGTCTGGACCTCGACCGTCGGGCGCTGGAACTCCGGAAGGATATCCGTGCGAGCGTCGTCCAGCTGCAGCACGCCGTAGACCAAGAGGCCCACGGCGATGGCGACGACCAGCCGACGGAACTTGATGCTCGAGCCGACGATCCACCGCATCATGGTTGAGCGACCTCCACTTGTCGTGCACGGGACGCGTTCGGACCTCGGCGGTCACGCGGTTCCCGGCCTGCTGCGGGCATGACTGGGACGAGAGCGTTCGTCGACAGGGAGGTGTCGCGGTCGGGCAATGGCACGCGATCGCGGTCGGGTGGTCGGATGTTTGGTCCACCCGGGCTCCCCCAAACGACGGAGATACGCATGCGCGAAACCTACGCCCATTTGCTCGGGGCAGACAACCCCTAAGACGTAGGTATATCGGCTATTTCTCCGGCCATGCGTCGGCCGGAGATGCCCGAGTGTTCAGGAACCCCGGAGAGTACCAGCGGGCTTCTGAACGCTGGCTGAACGGAACCGTTGCGCACTAGGGATACCTGAGCTGGAGGAGGGCCGTGACACGTCCGTCGGTGACCGTGATCCGGAACGGGTCGTTCGTGATGCGCCGGGCACGGCGTGAGTCGGTCCCCATCAGTCGCTGGAGCTCGCTCAGCGTGATCGTGTAGGTGAACCCCCTGCCCCACCGCCGCACCGTGACCGCCGCGGATGTCTCCACCGGCAGCGTGCGCCACGTCGTGTCGTCGTTGCGGAAGTACCGGTTCACGCGCTCGCCGGCCGGGATCACGCCGTCGTCGATCGCGGCCTGCGTCGCGGCCCCGCCCGTGAACCAGCGGCCGAGGTCGATCGTGATCCGCGCCGGCGCCTGATCGGCACCGACCGTGATCAGCCTGCCGACGTGCGTCCCGTCGTCGATCGGCGGTCCCATGTACGAGCGGAAGCGCGCCTCTTCCTCCTCGAGGGCCGCGCGGGCCTGCCGGAGGTTCTCCCGCGCCTCCTGCTTGCTGGCCGCCGCGACGTCCTTGCCTTGGCGAGCGCGCTGCAGGTCGCCCTGGAGGACGCCGACCCGGGTCTCCATGGCCGCGACCTCCTGACGCAGGGCGCTGTTCGCGTCGACGAGCGCCTGTTGGTCGTCGATCGCGGCCGAGAGCTGCGCCGCGAGGTCGTCGGCACGATTGCGCTGATCGATCGCGTAGGCGGCGAGTGCCACGATGAGGATCAGTGCGAGCGCGCCGGCGACGATCGCCGCGAGAACTCCCCACCGCCGAGGCTCGCGGGCCTCGGGGATGACGATCAGATCTTGCTCACGGCGTTGCGGCTTCGGGGCGCGCGGAGCCGAAGGAACGTGATCCTGCGGTCCTCTCGTGGGGGTCTGCACGGGGAAGCGCCCTCCCTTCCGCTGCGGACGCTAGACCCGTGTTGACCTGCTGGTCAATAGGCCTCATGGACCCCCTCGGAGCTGGCTCACTCGAAGACCCACCAGTAACCGACCGCACCATCGGTGCGCTCCCCGCCTGCGCCTTCGTACAGCCGCTTGGCGGCGGCGTTCCCGGCGTCGGTGAACAGCCACATCCGCTCGTGGCCCTTGGCTCGCGCGAAGCCGACGAACGCGTCGAGGAGCTCCCGGCCGAGCCCTTGCTGGCGGTAGGGCTCCGCGGCGCCCAGATCGTAGAGCACGATCATCCAGAACCCGTCGGGACGGAAGAGCTCGTAGCCGTAGGCGCACCCCACGACCGTCTCCTCGTCGATCGCGACGAACGCGTGGGCGTGCGGGTTGCGCAGGAACATCTCGGGCGCCGGCGACGACCGGCCCTTCAGGACGCGGATGCCGGCATCGAGCAACTCGACGTCGTCGGGCTCCAGCTTGCGGATCTCGGCCACGCCGGAAGCGTAGCCCGAGGGGCCGGGATCCGAAGTTGCACAACATCTCTTTCGAAAGTATCCTTTCGGATATGACCGCCGTGTCGGACCGACCGCTGGAGCTCACCGATCCCCGCCAGATGCGGGCACTGGCTCATCCCCTTCGACTTCGACTGCTGGGCATCCTTCGCATGGACGGTCCCGCGACGGCCACGACTCTGGCCCAGGAGGTCGGCGAGAGCCCCGCGCTCGTGAGCTACCACCTGCGAACCCTCGGCCGGCACGGATTCGTGCACGAAGACCCCGAGCTCGCCCGCGACGGGCGCGAACGCTGGTGGCGCGCGTCGCACCCCGGCATGACGTGGGAGCCGGTGCGGTTCCTCGACACGCCCGAGCGAGCGGCGGCCGCGAACGCCTTGCTGTCGGAGATCGCCGAGCGCTACGCCGAGGCGAGCCGCGAGTGGCTCGCCGACGCGCCGAACTGGACCGAGGCGTGGGTCGAGGCCGCCGACATGAGCGACTGGCGGCTGCGACTCACCCCACAGCAAACCCTGAACCTGCGCGAGGAGCTCGCGGATATCGTCGGGCGGTACGAGGCGCTCCCGCCTGAGGACGATGCCCAGCAGGTGCGCGCGATCGTGCAGGTCCTCCCCCACCGCAGCAAACCCCGCCGATGAAAGCCGTCGATGCACCGCGACGCCAGGGGCCGCTGGTCGCCCTCCTCGCCGCGAACGCGATCTCGATGTCGGGGAACGTCGCGACGCTCGTCGCGATCCCGTGGTTCGTGCTGCAGACGACCGGGAGCGCCGCCCGGACCGGCATCGTCGCTGCGGTGGGGCTGGTGCCGATCGTCGTCTCGGGGTTCGTGGGGGGCGCACTGGTCGACCGCATGGGCTACCGGCGCTCGAGCGTGGTCGCCGACCTGGCGAGCTCGGCCGCCGTCGCGGCGATCCCGCTGCTCCACCTCACCGTCGGCATCGAGTTCTGGCAGCTGGTCGTACTCGTCTTCCTCGGCGGGTTGCTCGACGCGCCGGGGGTCACCGCCCGAGCTTCTCTCTTGCCCGATGTTGCCGCCGACGCCGGCTGGAGCCTGGAACGGGCGAGCGGCGCGGCGGCCGTGGTGGAACGGGCCTCGCGACTGGTCGGCGCGCCGCTGGCGGGCGTGCTGATCGCGCTGGTGGGCGCGACCTCGGTCCTGTGGATCGACGCCACCTCGTTCCTGGTGTCGGCACTGCTCGTGGTGCTGGGGGTGCCGCGGCGTTCGCGCGCGGCGGTTCCCGGTGAGCGATCGGGCTACGTCGAGGAGCTGCGGGAAGGATTCGCCTTCCTGCACGCGGATCGCACGCTCTTCGCGCTCGTCGCGGTGCTGACGCTCACGAACCTGCTGGACTCCGTCTCGATGGTCGCGCTGCCCGTCTACGCGCAGCAGGTGTACGGCTCCGCCGTCAGCCTCGGGCTCATGATGGCCGTCGTCGGGGCCGGCTCGGTCGTCGGCGCTCTCGCGTTCAGCGCATTCGGGGATCGCGTGAGCCGGCGGCGCGTGTTCACGTGGGGATTCGCCGGGGTGACGCTCTGGTACCCGGTTGCAGCGGTCTTCCCGTCACTCGGTGTGCTCCTCACGGCGCAGTCCGCGGCGGGCGTCTCGTCGGGGCCGTTGAACCCCGTGATCGACACGGTCTTCTTCGAGCGCGTGCCCGACGGCATGCGGGGCCGCGTGTTCGGCGTGGTTCAGGCGTCGGCGTGGCTCGCGATGCCGATCGGCGTGCTCGTAGCCGGCCCGGCGATCGAAGCGTTCGGCCTGCGCCCGACGCTGCTGGTCACCGGCGCGCTCTACGCCGGCGTCGTGGTGGCGGCGATGTTCCTGCCGGCGCTCCGAGGGATGGATGAGCGCCGAACCGCCGCGGAGACGACGGACACCGCCAACGGCCGGGAGATCGTCGCGGCCACCCACTCCGGATGACGACGGCGCCGTACAGTGGAGGTGGAGGTGGCGGCGATGCTCGGTCACGCCCCCGTGGAGCCACTCGGATCCGAACGACAGCTGGGGACGCGGTCACTCCGCTGGTCATGGATCCTGCTCGCCGCTTCGTGGCCGTGGCACCTGGTGGGTGGCGCGATCGCGATCGGCATCACGTGGCTCGCGGGCGGCCACTTCACCGACGGCATCGGGGTGCCGCGAGGCGTCTACATCTTCCTCTACGTCTGGATGCTGACCCCTCTGGTCGGCTCGTTCGTCGTCGGCATGATCGGCTGGCTCCGTGGACACCGGCCGGCCGCCATCGTGCCCGCGGCGCTCAGCGCATGCATCGCGGTGGTCGTCACGATCTTCGGCTCCGGGGAGTTCTTCGGCTGAGCGTCGCTCGGCGTCAGCGGCCCCCGGCGACCGCGGGCAGGATGCTCACGGTGTCGCCGTCGGCGACCTCCGTCTCGAGGGACCCGAGGTAGCGAACGTCCTCGTCGTTCACGTAGACGTTGATGAAGCGGTGCAGGCCCCCGTCGTCGGTGACCACATTCTTCGTGATGCCGGGGTAGTGACCCTCGAGGTCGGAGAGCACGTCGCGCAGCGTCGCGCCGTCGGCGCCGACCTTCGCCTCTCCGCCGGCATGCTTGCGCAGGATCGTCGGTAGCTTCACGGTCACGGCCATCGTTCGTTCGGTCTCCTGTCGTGTGCGTCTGAAGTGGTCCCTGATACCAGTGTCTCAGCGGGCGGGCACGCCGCAGAACGCCTCGTAGTCGATCAGCTCGGTGATCGTTGGCTCCTTGCCGCAGACGGGGCAGTCGGCGTCCCAGCGGATCTTCACTTCCTGGAAGTCCATGTGCAGGGCGTCGTAGAGCAGCAGCCTGCCCTCGAGCGTCCGACCTTCGCCCGTGATCAGCTTGATCGCCTCGGTCGCCTGGATCGCCCCGATCACACCGGGGAGCACTCCGAAGACGCCGCCCTCGGCGCAACTCGGCACCGTGCCGGGCGGCGGCGGCGACGGGAACAGGCACCGGTAGCACGGCGTCTCCTTGCCCGGCATGAACACGGTTGCCTGGCCCTCGAACTGGTAGATCGAGCCGTACACGAGCGGCTTGCCCGTGAACTGCGTCGCGTCGTTCACGAGGTAGCGCACCGGGAAGTTGTCGGTGCCGTCGACGATGATGTCGTAGCCCTCGAACACGTCGTACACGTTCGTCGAGAACAGCAGGGTGTCGTGGCCCTGGATCTCGATCGTCGGGTTGATCGCGCGCAGGTGCTCGACCGCGCTCTCGACCTTGGGACGACCGACGTCGTCGCTCGTGTGCAGGATCTGGCGCTGTAGGTTCGAGACGTCGACGGCGTCGAAGTCGACCACGCCGAGCTTGCCGATGCCGGCCGCGGCCAGGTACATCGCGATCGGCGAACCGAGCCCTCCGGCCCCGATCACGAGGACCGAGCTGTCGAGCAGCTTGCGCTGCCCCTTGCCGCCGATGTTGGGCAGGATGATGTGGCGCGCGTAGCGCTGCACCTGGTCCTCGTTGAACATCGGGGTCTGGGTCACGAGATCCTCAGCTCCTCTTCGGTGACCTCGCCGTCGGTGATGAAGAACGACCGGATCACCGGTTCCTCACGGTCGGTGAGCGAGACCAGGATGTAGCGCGCCTCGGGGTAGAACGCCAGCCTGATGTCGGTCTCGCTGGGGTAGGCCTCTGAGTGCGTGTGCGAGTGGTAGATCGCCCACAGCTCCCAGCCCTGGTCGTCGATCTCCTCGAAGACGCGGAGCTGCTCCTTGCCGTCGAGGCGGTAGGTCACCGGGCTGGCATCGGCGTTCCTCATCGGGAAGGCCTTCACGGGCACGCCGTCGGCAGCCGCGATGACGCCGCAGCACTCGTTCGGGAACTCGCGGAGCCCCTGCTCCACGATCTCCTTGTAGAAGACGCCGTCCAACTCGCTCAATCCTGTGCTCCCGGGATGCGACCTGCGCGCGGACGCGTTCGCCCGCCGCTGTTGCAGGTGCAAATGCTACCAGTGGGGTCGGTTATTCCGGCCGGCGTATCACGCCCGCCAGTCGGTGACGTAGAGGTCCCAGTCGCCCTCGAGACCGAGGTCGGCGGGTACCAAGAGGGCCTGCACCCCTGACCCATCGGCGTTCATCACGTACGGCACGCCGCCTTGGTCCTCACCGCGCCGATCCGGCCCCTTGGAGCGGTCGCTCGTGAACGCGATCATCGAGCCGTCTGGCGACCAGACCGGGTTCTGGTCGTAGCCGTCATACGACGTGACGCGTCGTGGGTCGCTCCCGTCGGCGTCCACGAGGAAGATCTCCCAGGCGTAGTCGCTCTGGTTGCTGGCCGTGAACGCGATCGTCGATCCATCCGGTGACCAGGCGGGATCCTGCTGATAGAGCTCGTCGCTCGTGAGCGCGACCGGATCGGATCCGTCCGCGTTCGACACGAACAGCTCTCGGGCGAAGCTGCACCCGGCATCGACCGGCTTGGCGTCACCGATATACGCGAGCCGGGTCCCGTCTGGCGACCAATCGTGAAAGTCAGCCGACTTCGAATCGAGGAGTCGGTGGGCGGCGCTGCCGTCGGCGTTCATCGTGTAGAGGGTCAGCGCCCTGTCCCGATTGCTCCTGAAGGAGAGCCTTCCTTCGGGCGTCCAACGCACGAGATCGTCGGACGCCCGATTGTCGGTGAGACGCCTGAGACCCGAACCATCGGCGTTCATCACGTAGATCTCGCTGTCCTCGGTGCTCGCGTTCGTCACCGTCGGATCGCCGTCGTCGTCGGGGATCACCAGGACGATCCGGGTGCCGTCGGGCGAGAGTTCGATGTCCGACACATCGGGCTGGTCAGGAGCGATCGGCGCGAGGTCTGACCCATCGGCGTTCACGAAGAACGCTCGTCCCTCGCCGGTGTCGTAGTTCCATGCCTGGACCGTGAGCCGACCGGTCACCGAGGCGGCGAGTGGCGCGTCGTTCCCTGCGGTCGCGAGCGGCTCCGGGAGGGGCTCGCCGCACTCACCGGCTTCGTGCAAGGTGTGCCAGACGTTGTCCGGATCGACGATCTCGAACGGGGCAGAGAAGGCACTCAGTGGAACGTCTGCCGTCCCGGTCGCGGCGTCGAGGCACGTCGCGACCCAGGTGCCGGGTTCGATGGGGATCGATCGCTCCGTGGTTGCGCCTTCATCCATGTCGAATCCGACCGACCGACCTGGTTTCACGGGATCACGCATCAGGAAGAAGGTCATGCCTCCCTCCTCGGCGACTCGGATGTGCACGCCGTCGGACAAGAGCTTGACCGGGGCTCCCTCGATCGATGCTCCCTCGTCGGTGCAGGTCACGCTGAGTTCGGTGGACGGATCTCCGTCGGTGAGGGTCTCGTTCGGTGCCGGGGACGACTCGTCCGGCGCGGGTCCCGCTCCTTCGAACTGCGTGAACAGGAAGACACCCGCGGCGGCGAACAGCGCGAACGCGACCCCGATCGTCACGATGCGGCGGCCGATCGACGGTCCTTCGAGCACCGGGGAAGGCTGCTCGGGAGCGTGGGCCCGTGCCTGGGCACGGGCCCAGAGGTTGCGGGTCTCGATGTCGTCGAGTCGTCGAAGTCGCTTCTTCGGGTCAGTCATCGTGGTCCTCCAACAGCTCGCGGAGACGTCGTCGCCCCGCGCTGAGATGCACGCGCACGGCCGCCGACGTCGATCCGATCGAGGCTGCCACCTCGCGGACGGGCAGGTCGGCGTAGTGATGGAGGAGGACCGCGGCCCGCTGTTTCGGCGAGAGCCAGCCCAGAGCGTCGAAGACCTCCGCCGCGCTCTCCCCCATCTCGTACCGACCCTCGGGAACTTGCCCGGTCGGTCGCGAACGTCGGTCGGCGAGTTCCCCGTTCGCGATCCGGAACGATGACCGCCACACCCAAGCAGCGATATCGTGGACCGCGTCCCCCCGCCGGATCACCTGCGCGAACGCCTCGGCCACAGCATCCTCCGCGATCTCCATGTCGCGGGCGTAGGCGAACAACGTCCGCACCATGCGCGGACCTTGCTCACGGTAGACGCGCTCGACGCGTCCCCGCCCGGTCAGCTCGTCGACCATCACCGGTCACCCTGACAGGGGCACCTACGAGCGGAAAGGTGAAGGCGGCGCTCGGCCGTGACACGATGATCCGGCCCGACGGAGAGGCATCGATGTCGTTCGAGGACCTGCTCGTCTCACGCAGCGCCGCCGTGTACGCCGACTTCCTCGAGCCCTACCTCACGGCCGGGGACGTGGTGCTCGACGTCGGGTGCGGTTCGGGCAGCATCACGGTCGGGCTCGCCGCGAAGGTGGATCGAGTGATCGGGGTCGATCTCGACGATGCGGAGTTCGTCGACGCGCGGACCCACGCCCGACGGTCGGGCATCGACAACGTGGAGTTCCGGGAAGGGAGCGTGTACGCCCTGGACTTCCCCGATCGGCGGTTCGACGCCTGCCTCGCGCACTCGATGCTGGAGACGCTCGACCGTCCCGTCGACGCGATGCGCGAGGTCCACCGTGTGTTGAGGGCCGGGGGCGTCGTCGGCGTCGCCAGCGTCGAGTACGGAGGGCTGATATTGGGCGGCCCCGACGAGCCGGTCCTCCGTCGCTTCTACGACCTCCGCACCCGGCTGTGGCAGGACGAGGGCGTCGCCGATCCGTACCGAGGGCGAACGCTCCGCGGCGTGCTCACGTCGGCAGGGTTCGAGCGGGTCGTCGCCACGACGACCTCGATCTGCTACGGCACCGACGCGGCGGTGCGAGCGTTCGGGCTCGACCGGGCAGAGGATTGCCGCGACGTGTGGTACGCGGAAGGGGCGGAGCGGTTCGGGATCGGGACGACCGAGGACCTCCGCGTGATGGAGCAGGCGTGGCTCGCATGGTCCGAGGCGCCCGACGCGTACGCGGCGTTCTCGTGGTGTCGAGCCCTTGGGTTCAAGCCCGCCCGCTGATCCGGATCGCTCCGGGTGGGCCCGCGGTCACCAGGCCGATCGTCGAGGCGGACACACCGCGGCCTTCGAGCGCCTCCAGCAGCGCGTCGGGCTCGCGCGTCGCGACGAGGAGACCCCCGCTCGTCTGGGCATCGGCGAGCAGGAGCTGCTCGGGCTCGGCGAGGTCGCCCCAATCCACGTGCGGTGAGACGTATGAGTGGTTGCGCTGGGTGCCGCCGGGCACGACCCCGCTGCGAGCGAGATCGAGCGCACCGTCGATCAAGGGGATCGACCCGGCGTCGACCTGGGCGGATACGCCGCTCGCCAGCAGCATCCGGTGGAGGTGTCCGAGCAGGCCGAACCCGGTGACGTCGGTCGCGGCGTCGGCGCCGACCTCGTTCACGGCCTCGCTCGCCGCCTTGTTGGGCGTCGTCATGAGGTCGACGGCGGTCGCGAGCATCTCGTCGGTCGCCACGCCCCGCTTGACCGCGGTGGAGATCATGCCGAGGCCCAGCGGCTTCGTGAGCACGAGCGAGTCGCCGGCCACCGCGGTCGAGTTCCGCAGCATGCGCCGTGGATCGACGAAGCCGAGCACGACCATGCCGTACTTCGGCTCGGGGTCGGTGATTGAGTGGCCGCCGAGCACCGGCACCCTGACGGCACCGGCCGCGTCGGCGCCGCCCTGCAGCACGCGTCCCAGCATCTCGGCCGGCAGGTCGTCGATCGGCCAGCTCACGATGTTCAGCCCCAGGAACGGGGCGCCGCCCATCGCGTACACGTCGCTCATCGCGTTCGTGGCCGCGATCCGTCCCCAGTCATAGGGGTCGTCGACGATCGGCGTGAAGAAGTCGAGCGTCGCGACGAGCGCCCGGTGGTCGTCGAGCGCGTACACCGCTGCGTCATCGCCGCTGTCGGCCGCGACGAGGACGTCCGACGGCACGCCCGGCAGCGTGAGCGTGCCGAGGACCTCGTTCAGCTGGTCGGGGCCGAGCTTGCATCCGCATCCTGCGCCGTGGCTGAAGGAGGTGAGCCGTCGTTCCGTCTGCATAGGTCCGAGCATACGGAGCCACGCGCTACCCTGCCGGGGCGAGAGAGGAGGCGATCATGAGCAAGACCGTCGCCGAGAAGCTCCTCATCAGGCCGGGCACGACCGTGTGGTCGTCGCACGCGGATCGCGTGCCGCTCCTCGGAGCGTTGCCGGACGGCGTTCGGCTGGTGGACGAGATCGCCGGGGCCACGACCGCGGTGATGTTCGTGGACGACGCGGCGTCGGCGCACGCCATGGTGGAGGCACACGAGCGCGACCTCGCGAGGCCCAATGCGTTGTGGGTCGCCTACCCGAAGGGGAACCGTGCCGACATCAACCGCGATTCCCTGTGGCCGATCCTGGCCGACCGCGGGTTTCGCCCGATCACACAGATCTCGATCGACGACACGTGGTCGGCGTTGCGGTTCCGCCCGTTGCAGGAAGGTGAGGAGCGGTTCGCGGGTGGTCGGTCCGGGTGACGGCGCTCGTCGCCCCGACCGCCAAGGGCCCGAGCTCGGACGTGTCCTGCTCGAGTTCGCGGAAGCCAAGCGCGCCGGGCGGGCTTCGACTCGATCGCGTTCTCCACGCACGAGCGCATCAGTCCCTGACCTGAGGCCGAGACCGGCGATCATGTCACGGGTGCCAGCGTTCCTGGTGTTCGGCGTGCGTGCGCAGGTACGCGCCCGGCTCGAAGTGCTCGTCGTAGAACGACAGGTCCAGGTGGTGGGCCTGCAGGTACGTCAGGCAGAACAGGCTCGGCACGGTGCCGGGGAACTTCCCGAAGCGATCGAAGACGTACTGCGCTTGAGTGGCCACGCACTCCGTGAACTCCTCGGAGTGCACCTGGGCCGCGCCGCGCACCTTCGCGCTCTCGCTCCACGCGCCCGGTGTGTCGGGGTTGAACGGCCCGCCGGCGCCGAACTTCCGTTCGCTGAACGCCTCGACCGCCGCCCGCATGTCGGGGAAGTGCGGCGGGCAGTACGCGGAGTACACGCCGTCGGTGCCGGTCGGGTTCGGCAGCGCCCAGCGGTCGTCGGTCTCGACGTTGAAGCCGAGGCCGGGCACGGCGGGATCGCCGCTCGCACCGAGGACCGTGTGCCGGTCGATGCCGTCGAACATCCACCCGCCGAGGCCCATGCCCTGCAGCATCAGCATGCCGGCATAGCACGACGTCGTGAGCTCGGCCGTGGCTTCCGTCAGCGCGTACTGCTCGACGAACGTGAGAGGGAACGGCTCGTCGACGTCGACGAGGTCGCGGAACGCATCCATGCCCGGGATCCGCTCGTTGTTCACGTCGTCGAAGATCGACGCCCCGTTCTGCGTCAGGAAGCAGAGGATCGCGATCAGCGTCTGCGCGATGTCGGCGACCGGCATCAGCAGCAGGCTCCCCGGCCGGTTCACGCACCACGTGTTGTGGCCCTCCATGTAGGGCTCCTCGTCGGGGATGTTCATGCGCCCGTCGGCGAGCTTGCGGATGCGCCCCCGGTGCGCCTCGATCACCGCGTCGATGTCGACCGGCGCGTCCGGGTCGCGATCGACGAGCTTCGGCGCGTCGCGCGTCTCGAACAGGTACACACCGTCGTCGTCGGTGAGGAACATCTCCATCACGTGGAAGCCGGCCGCCGACGGGAACGTGCGCCCGCCCGCGGCGCCCGAGTAGTTCGGGAAGTGCGGGGCGTACGTGGCGTTGCGCGTGATCGCGAAGTGCCACCCGGTGTTCCCGGCGGCCGATGTCAACACGATCATCTTCTCGAGGTCGCTGAGGGGTTGCGGGTCGAGCTTGGACTCGAACGCGAGCGGCCCGTCGGGGATCACCGCCCCGGCCGAGAAGCGCCGAGCTCGCCTGCCGTGCAAGGCCTCGATCAACGGGAAGCTCAGTGCGGTCTCGAGTCCGGGCGGTGCGGTCCGGGTGGCCATCGAAGGCTCTTCCTTTCGGTTCGCTGACGGTCGTACTCTCACCGGACCGGCGCCACCAGGTCAATCCGTCGAGGACGGGACCGTCGCGAAGCGGATCGTGTGCTTCGCGACGTCGGCCTCCTCGAGCCGAACGCGCACCCTCGCGCCGAGCTCGTGCACGTCGTCGCAGGGACCGATCACGGCTGGGCGCCTCAGCGCGACCTCTCCCCTGGCCCGCTTCCACAGGTCGATCACGAGCGCGTCGTACTCCTGACCGACGAGCGGCGCCAGCACGGCGGCCTCCACGGCATCCACGGCCGTGCGCTCGAGCCGCTTCCCGCGCTCGGCGCCGAGCGCCATCTCGATCGGAAGCGCCGGCAGGGCGTCTCGCGCCCACGCCGGGACCTCGGTCCCCGCGCAGATCGCGCGGCACACCTCGTTCGCGTACCGGTCGACCAGGCGTCGCAACGGCGCGGTGCAGTGTGCGTACGGCGCCGCGATCGCCGCATGCATCGGATCGGGCGGCGGCGGACCGTCGAACGCGACGTAGGAGGCAGCGCGGAACAGCGCGGCGGCCTCCTGCAGGAACACCGCCTCGGCGTCTGAGCGCGACGGGTCGATCGAGTGCAACACCTCGGTGTAGGGAAGGTCGGTCGGCCAGTCGAGACCGAGTCCCTCGGCCACCCGTCGCAGGCGCGCCACGTCGACCTCGTCGGCGGGCGGCATCGTCCGCACGATGCCCACGCCCGCCTCGAGCATCAAGGCTGCGGCGGCGCGGCCCGCGAGCAGCGAGAGCTGGGCGTTCCAGTCTTCCACCGGCAGCATCCTCCGGAACCGCAGCGTGTAGCCGCCGTCGCGCTCGATCACCTCCTGGGTAGGGACGCCGAGGCTCGCGCCCCCGCGGGCGTGCTCGGCGTGCTGGAGCAGGATGCCGATCTCTGGCAGGAGCAGCAGCATCTCGTCGGCGCCGCCGTCGTCGATCGCAGCCTGGGCCTCGGGGTAGCCGAGCTTGGCCCGGCTCGAGACGATGGCGCGCCGCACGTCCGCGTCGATCGTGGCCCCGGTCGCGTCGACGTCGACCCGCCAAACGACCGCGGGCCTCGGACCGTCGGGCAACAACGACGCGGCGCCCTCGGAGAGCACCGGCGGGTACAGGGGCACGCGACCGTCGGGGCTGTACGCCGTCTCGGCCCGCCGGTGTGCCTCGGCGTCGACAACGCCACCTGGCGTGACGAACGCGGCCGCGTCGGCGATCGCGTACCGGAGCCGGAACCCGCCCTGCGGACGTCGCCCGAGATGGAACGCCTGGTCGAGGTCCATCGACTCCGGCGGATCGAGCGTGACGAACGGCACGTCGGTCAGGTCGGCGTCGGGCAACCGGGGTTCACGCGCCGAGCGCTCGGCCTCGGCCAACACGTCGGGCCGGAACGCCTCCGGGATGCCGATGTCGGCTCGGATCGCCGAGAACGTCGCGCGCAGCTCGTCCGCGGGAGCGACGAGCCTGATCGATCGCCGAGGCACGCGAGGAGCTTACGGGCAGGCGTCAGGAACGCCTGAACGTTCGAGTCGACGACGACGACCTTCCACCACGACCGAGACCACGAGGCCGCGCCTCCCACCTCACGCGAGCATCGTCGCCATCGTGGCCCACTGCTCGCGATCGTCGTCGCGGAACGCCTGCGTCTGGGCCATCGTGGTCGGGCCGAGCACTCGGTTGAAACCGGGGAGCTTCCGGCGGATCTGCTCGAGGTCCCGCCGGGAGAACTCGCACGTCTCGGTGTTCGGCTCCACGCCGTACAGCGCGGCGCCGTTCAGCCCGAGGATCTTCGCCTTCAACTCCTTCGTGAGCTTCGGGTAGCCGTAGCGCTCCTGGAACTCGGGCGAGATCTGGAACGCGCGCATCGCCTGGATCATCGGCTGGGGGGAGCCGTAGAACAGGCAGTCGGTGCCCCACAGCACGTTGTCCTCGCCCACGTACCGCAGGAGCTTGCCGAGGAAGTGCGCCGCCTGGTCCGGGTAGCGCATCACGAACCACCACGACGTGCCCATCTCGGCGTAGACGTTCTCGTTCGGGCCGATGCCCTCGCGTTCCATCGACCAGATCAAGCGGTTCGTGCCCATGTGCCGCGTGGCCCTCGTGTACGGCACCTCGGGGACGCTCGCCTCGAACCCCGAGTGGTAGGCGACGAAGTTCATGTCGCGGTGCCTGCGCGCCGCCGGACCGATGTCGTCGGGCGAGGCGAACGGGGAGCCGAGCGAGAGGCCCTTGTGGATGCAGATCGTGTCGGTGCCGATCTCCTTCGCCTTGCGGATGAACCGCTCCCCCACCTGGCGCTCGTTCGGGTCCCGGTCGTCCAGCCACCATCCGTTGCCGTCGCCCTCGAAGGCATCGGGGAAATGCGTGAACGTCTTCCAGGCGGCGACGGGGTAGGCGGCAGCCGTGTGTTCCATCGCGGCGAGCGCCGCGTCGAGCTTCCCGACGTTGGGCAGCGCCTGTCCGTGCAGCAGGATGCGCTCGTCCCGACAGAGCGCCGCGGCCACCTTCCGGGTGAGGTCCATCACGTCGTGGGACTGGGGGCTTCCCGCGGGGAAGATCGGCAGCGCCGAGAGCACGAGCATGTTCGTGTCCGAGCGCAGGAACATCAACTCGAGGAAGTGCTCGATCGAGTAGCACGCACGCGGGTCGTCCTCGCCGCAATCCTGCTGGGGGAAGGATGCCCAGAAGTCCTGCCCGTTCAGCACCGGGTTCAGGTGGTACTCGAGCAGGTGCCCCTGGATGTCGAAGACGAACTCCTCGCCGCCGAGCGCCCCGAACGCGCTCTCGGGCTCGATCGACGCACTCGGAGGGACCTCGTAGGTGCCGCCCGGGGTCGTGCCGGTCGCGCTCGGCGAGGACGGCCCGGCCGCATGTTCCTCGGCGGTGCACGCGTTGAGCGCGAGGAATGCGGTCGCGGCGCCGCACACCGAGAGCAGGAACTCGCGCCGCGACATGGCGAGTCGGTCGGCGTTCTCGACCGACCAGGCTCGCGCCCGCGCGATCGTCTCGAGCAGGACCGGAGACAACCCCGGCTCGGGGTCGTACTCGCCGTTCGAGGCCGGCCCGAACTCGATCGGGAGGCCGGGATCCTGTTCGTCGTCGGTGCGATGATGCGGCACGGTCTCTCTCGCCATCGGTTCCCTCGAGGTGACCTTGGCACGACCTCGCGGGTTCCGCGAACCGGATGCCAGACTGGTTCTGTGCAGGTCGCGGTCGTGGGGCACGTCGAGTGGATCTGGTTCGGGACGGTCGATCGCATACCCCTCGCCGGAGAGATCGCGCACTCGACCGACGACTGGGAGGACCCGGGTGGCGGCGGTGCCGTGGCCGCCGTGCAGCTGCGCAAGCTCGCCGGCGCCTGCGACTTCTTCACCGCCCTCGGGCGCGATGCCTTGGGCGAGCGTGCCGCCGACGAGCTCGCCGAGCTCGGCGTCGATATCCACGCCGGACGGCGTGAGGAGCCGACCCGACGCGCGCTCACGCTCGTCGATCCCGCGGGCGAGCGCACGATCACGACGCTCGGACATCGGCTCGCCCCGTCGATCGATGACCCGCTGCCATGGGACCGGCTCGACGAGACCGATGCCGTCTACGTGACGGCAGGCGACGCCGGGGCCTTCAGGATGGCCCGTCGGGCGCGGGTGATGGTCGTGACCACTCGCGTGCTCGACGAGTTGCTCGATGCCGACGTCGTCCCCGACGCACTCGTGGGCAGCGACCGCGATCCCGCGGAGCACGTCGACGTCGAGGTGCTGCCGTGGCGGCCGCCGCTGCTCGTTCGGACCGAGGGGAGGTCGGGCGGCCGCTTCGAGAGCCCGAGCGAGGGAAGCGGTCGTTACGAGGCGGTCGGGACGCCGAGGGGTCCGACGGGCGACGCGTACGGCGCCGGCGACTCGTTCGCGGCCGGGCTCACGTTCGCGCTGGGGTCGGGGTGGCCGGTCGAGCGGGCGGTGGCGTTCGCAGCCCGGTGCGGCGCCGCCTGCGCGGCGGGTCGCGGACCGTACGCCGGACAGTGGGACGGCAGCTGACGTAGGGCGAAGTGGCCTCATCGGACGTGGCACGATCTGCGCAGGGCTCCACGGTCCCGGGGATGCCCGGACGTATCCTCGGCGGACCTTCCTGGAGGCGCGGCTCGCGCCTTCCTTCCCCAACCCACGAGGTCAGCGATGCGCGGGAAGCATCGACGCCGCCGGCCACCCCCGGGCCCGATCAGCTTCTCGGCCGTGATGGTCGGGTTACTCGCCGTGAGCATGGCCGTGCCCCGAGCGGCGGATCCTCCGGACCGTCCGGATCGACATCGCCGTGCTCGATCGGCTCCGGCGGCGCCGACGCCCCGACGTTCCGACACCCCGCGTCGGTTCACGATCGCAGCGACCGGGGACATCCTGATCCACGAGTCGCTCTGGGAACGGGCCGCGGTGCTGGGCGCCGCGAGCGGCCAGGCGTTCGACTTCCGGTCGATGTTCCGGCGCGTTCGCGACACGCTCGCCGGTGCCGATCTCGCGCTCTGCCATCTCGAGACCCCGGTCACGGCGGACGGCGATCTCTCCAGCTACCCGGTGTTCGCCGCACCCGTCGAAATCACCGACGCGATCGCCGACGCCGGGTACGACTCGTGCTCGACCGCGTCGAACCACGCGCTCGACGGTGGCGCCACAGGCATCGAGGCCACGCTGGACGCGCTCGACCGCAACGGCCTCGCACACGCCGGCACGGCCCGCACCCGCCGCGAGGCCCGTCGCATCACGCTGCTCGACGTCGAAGGGGCCAGGGTCGCCCACCTCTCCTACTCGTTCGGGTTCAACGGCTTCACCCCGAAGCACGACTGGCAGGGGAACCTGATCGACGTCGAACGCATCCTCGACGACGCGCGCCGCGCTCGCGAGCGCGGGTCCGACCTCACGGTCGTGAGCCTGCACTGGGGCGTGGAGCCGCTCACGACCCCGACCGCGTTCCAGATGCAGGTGGCCGAGCGCCTCACGCGCTCGCCGCTCGTCGACGCGATCGTCGGCCACCATGCCCACGTCGTGCAGCCGATCGAGCGCGTGAACGGGAAGGTCGTGGCCTACGGCATGGGCAACTTCCTCTCGGGCATGCGGTCGGGCGAGATGTGGCCCGAGGGCGTCGAGGACGGCGTGATCGTGCTGCTCCGGGTGGATCGGCGGGGAGACGCCTACCGGGTGACGAGGGTCCGCGCCGTGCCGACCACGGTCGAGTACGGCACTTGGCGCATCCTCCCGGGCGCCTGACCCGCTCCACGCCGTCACGCCCATCGGGGATACTCCCGCCGTGGACATCGCCGGGTTCCTGCGCCGGTACCCGCCGTTCGACGAGCTGAGCGACGAACGGCTCGCCGAGGTCGCCCGCACGGTCGAGATCGAGCACTTCCCTGCCGGGGGCGTGATCCTGCAGCAGGGTGGGGAACCCGCGAGCGCCCTCTACGTGGTGCGCAAGGGCGCCGTCGAATTGCTGGACGACGGTCAGGTGCTCGACCTGCTGCTGGAGGGCGAGGTGTTCGGACAGTTCTCCTTGCTGGCCCACGAGGTGCCGTCGCTCACCGTGCGGGCGCAGGAGGACACGCTGTGCTACCTCGTGCCGGAGCCGGCGGCGGACCCGGTGCTCGAGACACACGCGGGCCTGTCGTTCGTGATCGGCAGCATGCGCCGGCGCATCGCGTCGGCCACCGACGCGGCCACCGACGTGCCCGACGCGCGTCTGACGCCGGTGGGTGACCTCGTGCGCCGGTCGGCGGTGACGGGCGAGCCGGCGGAGTCGGTCGCCGACGCGGCCGCACGCATGTCGGCCGAGCGGGTCTCCTCGCTGCTCGTGCCGATGCGTGGCGGGTGGGGCATCGTGACCGACCGCGACCTCCGCACGAGGGTCGTCGCCACGAAGGCCGATCCGGCGACCCCGCTCGAGTCGATCGCGACGTTCCCCGTGCGCACGATCGCCGACGAGACGCTCGCCGGCGACGCGCTGCTGTCGATGTTCGCCCAGGGTGTGCACCACTTCCCGGTGAGGAGCGCCGGCGGCGAGCTGATCGGGGTCGTCACCGACACCGACCTGATGGGCCTCGGCCGTCACACGCCGTTCGCGCTGAAGAGCGCGATCGAGCGGGCGACCACGGTCGACGAGATCGCCGCCGCCGGTCGCGACCTGCCGGAGCTGGTCGTGACGATGGTGCGCGCCCGCGCGGACCCGATCGACGTCGGCCGCGTCATCGCGCTCGTGGTCGACGCGATGACCGAGCGCCTGATCGCGCTCTCGATCGACGAGCTCGGCGACCCACCGTGCGCCTGGGCATGGCTCGCGCTGGGCAGTGCCGCTCGTCACGAACAGGCCCTGCGCACCGATCAGGATCACGCGCTCGTCTACGACCCGGTCTCGGGTGAACCCGATCCCGACCCCTGGTTCGCCGACCTGGCCGCGCGGGTGACGGCGGGGCTCGAAGAGGCCGGCATCCCCCGCTGCGAAGGCGACGCGATGGCGGTACATCCGACGCTCCGACGCCCGCTGGGCGAATTCGTCGACGCCTTCCTCACGTGGATGGACAGCGCCGATCCGCACGCCATCGTCCTCTCGTCGATCGGTTACGACTTCCGGCAGGTGGCCGGCCCGCTCGGAGCGGAGCCGGCACTCGACGACGCCATGCGCCGGGCCCGGGCCCGGCCGGCGTTCGTCCGTCAGATGGCCAGGCGGGCGCTCGACCTGAAGCCCCCGACCGGGTTCCTCCGCGACCTCGTGGTGGAGGCCAAGGGCGAGCATGCGGGGCGGCTCGACATCAAGCACGGTGGCATCACGATCGTGAACAACCTCGCGCGCGTGTGGGCGGTCCGCGCCGGCGTGACATCGAAGGACACGATCGGACGCCTGCGGGGTGTCGCGGCGGCCGGCGCGCTGGACGATGCGCTCGTGACCGAGCTCGTGGAGGCGTTCCACTTCCTCTGGGACGTGCGCCTGCATCACCAGGCCGGCCAGGTCGCGGCCGGAGACCCCCCCGACGACTACGTCGACCCGTCGATGCTCGGGTCGTTCTCGCGCAGCGGCCTGAAGGAGGCCTTCCGGGTGATCGCCCGGGCACAGCGGCTGACCGGCACCGAGGAGGGCGTGCACCCGGGCCTGCGGTGAGCGGCGCTCAGTCCAGCGAGAGATCCGTGCCCATCGCGTGGAAGCCGCCGTCGACGTGGATCATCTCGCCGGTGATGCCCTTCGACAGGTCCGAGAGCAGGAACGCGACGGTGTTCCCGACGGGCGTCGGATCGGTCACGTCCCAGCCGAGCGGCGCGCGTCGCCCCCACGAGTCGGTGATCGCGTCGAACCCGGGGATGCCCTTGCCGGCCATCGTGCGCAGCGGACCCGCGCTCACCGTGTTCACCCGCACGCCCCTGGGCCCCAGGTCACGGGCGAGGTAGCGGGTGACCGACTCGAGCCCGGCCTTCGCCACACCCATCCAGTCGTAGATCGGCCAGGCGACCGTGGCGTCGAAGTCGAGCGAGACGATCGAGCCGCCACGCTCCTGCATCAGCGGCAGCATGCCCACCCCGAGCTCTTTCAGCGAGAACGCGCTCGTGCGCAACGCCGTCGCCACGCTCTCCCACTCCGTGTTGAGGAAGTTCCCGCCGAGGGCGTCTGGCGGGGCGAACGCGATCGCGTGCAGGAACCCGTCGATCGACCCCCACCGGTCCGCGAGCTCGTCGCGCACGACCAGGATGTGGTCGGGCTCGTTCACGTCGAGCTCGAGCACGTCGGGGGTGACGGGCAGACGCCTGGCCACCTTCTCCGTGAGGCTGACCCCCCGGCCGAAGTTCGTGAGCACGATCTCACCGCCCTGCTCCTGCACCGAGCGCGCGGCCGCGAACGCGATCGACTGCGGCGTGAGCACGCCGGTGATCAGGAAGCGCTTCCCCTCGAGCAGCACGCGGTCCTCCCCCTCGGTCGCGGCGAGTCAAGCGCTCGCGTCGGTGACCGCCCAGTCCACGTTGCCCTGGTCGTCGCGCTGCGTGACGGTGATCGTGAACGTGGCGCCCGACTCCTCCTCGGCGGTGCACGTGAACTCACCGCCGGTCTCGACCTCGACGTCTTCGGGACAGCTCACCGACGCGATCGGGCTGCCGGTCTGCTCCTCGATCTGCGCCTTCAGCTCACCCTCGAGTCCTTCGGTGTCGAGCGTCTTCGTGCACGCGGCGGTCGCGACCGCGAGCACGGCGAGGGCGGCGAGACGGACGGAACGCGAGCGCATCGACATCGGCGCGGAGCCTCCTGGCGTCGTCGGACGAGACGACCGAGCCTATCGACGGGCAGACGGGGGGGCAAACGACCGACTCAGACCCGGCCCAGGATCGCCCACTGCTCCTGGCTCACGAACGGCAGCGTGTAGTAACTGGCACCGATCGTGCCGACATCGCGCACGGCGTTCACGAACGCCCGCGTCTCGGGCGCGGTCGCGTCGCGCGCGAGGCCGCCGATCACGTGGATCGGCACGTCGTCGCTGCCAACCCCCGCCCGGATCTCCTCGATCGCTCGGGTCACGTAGGCCCGCGTTTCGGCGGGTCCGCGCACCCGGTAGGTGAAGTAGGTCATCGGCAGCACCGCGTCGTACGTGCGTGCGAGGTCGCCCCACGGGAAGCCCGGCCAGTACGCGAGGTCGTCGACGAGGCGCACCGGCGACGGCACGATCGCGCCGAGGGGATAGCGGTCGCCCGCGATCTCTCGAAGTCGCTCGGAGAGCCGGATCAGGCGCCCGCTGCGTCGGCCCGGATCCCGCACGGCGGCGGACTCGATGTCGAGTGCGAACCCGTCGAAGCGATCGCCCCGCGGCGTCGTGAACGCGATCGCGGCTCGGGTGCGTGCTCGATCGACAGCGAGGTCGGTGAGATGCGGCAGGTACCAGGCCACGACTTCGATGTCACGGTCGTGCGCCGCCTCGACGAACGCCGCCGCCTGGTCCCGGTACACGAACGGCACCGATCGGTCGCCGTTCGACGTCTGCAGAAACAGGGTGCCGGCGCCGCTCGAGACCATCGTGTCGACCGCGGCGACGGGATCGGCCCACGCCTCGTCGTCGTGGATGTCGACCCAGACTCCGAGACCCTCGAACGGACCGGTGGCCGGGTTCGGGCGGACGGGCGGCTCCGCGGCCTCGGAACCGACGTCGCGACCGGCGACGAACGCGATCGCGCCGACGAGCCCGATGACCACGGCGAGCGCGCCGACGATCGCCCGAGGGGAAGGCTGGCGGGGCATCCAGGAAGCGTACGCGCACCCCGCGACACGCTGGTCCACGTACCATCCTGGCCATGGATCCCGAGACCGAGCCAGGCGCGCAGGACGAGGCGTCGAGGGCGCGCAACCTGGCGGACCGGTACTGGCTCGCGCTGATCGAGATCGCACCGCTGCTCGGCACCGAGGCCGGCGACGAGCGCTTCGACGACCGGCTCGGCGACCCGAGCGAGGCAGGACGCGCCCACGACGAGGACGTGCACCGCGCGGCGCTCGATGAGCTCGCCACGATCGACCGCGCCGCGCTGCCGGCCTCGGAACGGGGCGCGATGGACGTGCTCGAGTCGATCGCCCGCAGGGGGCTCTCCGAGCTCGAGCACCGCCTCGACCGCCTCTACGCCGCGAGCTACTTCTCGGGACCCGTCGCGATGCTCGGGGCGATCGCGTCGCTGCAGCGCGCCGACACGTCCGAACGCCTCGATCGCTACGTGGCGAGACTGCGCGCGCTCCCGCCCTACCTCGACGCGTGGACCGACGTGGTGCGCGACGGCATCGCCGCCGGCGTGACTTCCCCCCGCGTGGTCGTGGAACGATCGATCGATCAGCTCGAGCGCGTGCTCGCCCTCGGGGCGGGCGAGAACCCGGCGATGCTCCCGGTTGCCGATGGCGACGACGCGGCACGGGAGCGCGTCGCCGGAGCCGTCCGCGACGTGGTGAACCCCGCGCTGGCCGATTACCTCGACGTGCTGGGGGCACTGCTGCCGCACGCCACGGAGACCGTCGGGCTCTCGGCGCTGCCCGGCGGCGAGGAGCTCTACGCCGCGCAGATCCTGAACTGGACGACGCTGCCGCTGGACCCGAGGCAGGTGCACGAGCTCGGCCTCGAGCGGTTCGGGGCGATCCAGGAGGAGCGCCGGGCGCTCGCCGAGCGCCTCGGCCATCCCGATGCGAACGCCGCGATCGCGGCCCACGGGGCGTCGGGACGCAACACCGCCGCCACCCCGCAGGTGTTGGTCGACCTCGCGAAGGACCAGATCGCGCGCGCGATGGACGCCGCGCCGCTGTACTTCGGCCGACTGCCGAGGTCCGCCTGCGAAGTGCGGCTCGTCGAGGAGTTCCACGAGGCCGATCAGCCGTTCGCCTACTACTGGCCGCCGTCGGGCGACGGCGGGCGCCCCGGGGTCTACCACGTGAACGGCTACGACCTGCCGACCCGGCCGCTCCACATCATGGCGGCCGTCACGTTCCACGAGGCTGTGCCCGGACACCACTTCCAGCTCGCGCTCGAACAGGAGATGGACGACCGACCGGCCCTGAGCCGGTTCGGGGGGACGCACGCCGGCAGCGCGTTCGCCGAGGGCTGGGGGCTGTACGCCGAGCGTCTCGCCGACGAGATGGGTCTGTACGCCGACGATTGGGAGCGACTCGGCATGCTCGACGCGCAGATCCACCGGGCGGCCCGGCTCGTGACGGACACCGGCCTGCACGCGCTGGGCTGGAGCCGCGAGCGGGCGGTGTCCGTGCTCGAGGACGGCGGCGTGCCGCACACCGACGCGGTGATCGAGATCGACCGCTACATCACCGAGCCCGCCCAGGCCCTCGCCTACACGATCGGCATGATCGAGATCGAACGCGCCCGCGAGGGTGGCGAGGCGGCCGACCCGGCCTTCGACCTGCCGCGGTTCCACGACCGGGTGCTCGAGCTCGGACAGCTGCCGCTGCCCGCGTTCCGCCGCGAGATGGGGCTCGAGGACCGAGCAGGGTAGGCTCGGCCGCGTCCACGACTCACCGAGGGAGGCTCGGCATGCAGGTCGACATCAGGTACAGCCCGGCGTTCGCGGTCGGCGTGATCGCGATCCCGGCCGGGGGCGAGATCAAGGCGGAAGCCGGCGCGATGACCAGCATGTCGGGGGGCGTCGAGATCGAGACCAAGGCGCAAGGCGGCGTGATGGCCGGCCTGAAGCGGTCGGTGCTCGGTGGCGAGAGCTTCTTCATCAACACGTTCCGCGCGCCGCAGGGCGGCGAGCTCACGGTCTCCCCGACCCTGCCCGGCGACATCGTGCACCTGCCGATCGACGCCTCCACGCCGATGATGGTGCAGTCAGGCTCGTGGCTCGCCTCGGAGACCGGCGTCGATGTCGATACGAAGTGGGGCGGCGCGAAGACGTTCTTCTCGGGCGAAGGGCTCTTCCTGCTGCGGTGCACCGGCGCCGGCGACATGCTCGTCTCGAGTTACGGCGCGATCGAGCAGCGCCAGCTGGGCGCCGGCGAGGTGCTGAAGATCGACACCGGGCACATCGTCGCGTTCACCGAGGGCATCGGCTACGAGGTCAACAAGGTCGGCGGCTGGAAGTCGACACTGCTCTCCGGCGAGGGTCTCGTCGCGACGTTCACCGGCCCAGGGAACCTCTGGATCCAGACCCGCAGCCCCGCCGACTTCATCGGCTGGCTGATCCCGCAGCTTCCGTCGAAGAGCAACTAGCCGGGCCCTGCGGCGGGCTTGCTCCCGTGCAGCAGCAGGTAGTCGAGCATGCCACGCTCCCACAGCAGGTCGACCTGGCGCAGCATGAGCCGCACGGCGAGCCCGTAGCTCCACGAGAGGTCGCCGTGGGCACGGTCGAGGCGGTCGCGCACGAACCGAAGGGCCGGGCCGATCACGCGCTCCCCCACCGGCTCGGCGCGCACGTCGATGAAACCGGCGTCGAGCGCGAGCCCGACGATCTCGTCGGCGGTGGCCACCGCCTGCGTGCCGAGGCCCCAGGCCCGCAACTGCGTGTACGCCGCCACTCCCTCCGCCGGCGTGCGCGGCAAGCGCACGGTCGGGATGTCCGACATCGTGAGCGCGCCCCCCGGCCGCAGCACACGGAACGCCTCGGCGAAGAACAAGGCCCGCGACGGGAAGTGGAACGCCGCCTCGACGCTGATCACCCCGTCGAACGAGCCGCTGCGCAGGGGAAGCCTCGTGGCGTCGGCGTTCACGGCGTGCGCCCCCGCCTCGGCCAGGCGCCGCTCCCCGGCCACCAGCTGTGACCTCGTGATGTTGACTGCCGTCAGCGAACGGGTGTCGGCGACGTCGGCGATCAGTGGATCCTGCTCGGCGAGGCCGTTGCCGATGTCGAGCACATCGCCGCCGGACGGCAACTGCGAGGCGATCGCCCGCACCAGCCGCCGCACGGCGACCGGGGCCTCCCCGGGATCGCTGCCGTCGCCCTCCCACAGGCCGAGGTTCAGCCATCCGGGGTCGAGCGCCACGATGAAGTCGGCCCCGATGCTGTCGTAGACGGTGGCGGCCGGGTTCCGCCCCTGGCGCAACACGGAGAGGGCGTGCCGCACGTTCTCGCGCGTCCACCCGGCCTTCGCCACGACGTCAACCCCCGCCGGCGGTCGTGGGGGCGGAGCGCCACGCGTCGCGGAGCTTCACGCGGGTGCCGGTCCTCAGGACCGCGCCCGCGTAGAGGCGGGCCGACAGCGGGATCAGCACGGCCGTGCCGGCCACGAGGAGCGCGACCGAGAGCGCGACCTGGGGCACCGTCGCCGACCCCAAGGCGATGCGGACGGGCATCGCGAGCGCCGACGAGAACGGCAACACCGACGCGACCACCGACAGCGGCGAGCCGGGGCTCTCGAGGGCCCCGATCGAGATGAAGAACGAGATGAAGATGATCAGGTTGATCGGCACCATCGCGTTCTGCAGCTCCTCCATGCGCGAGACGAGCGAGCCCGAGACCGCGAACAACCCGGCGTAGAACGCGAAGCCCATCACGAACCAGACGAGCACGACCAACGCGATGCCGATCGCCGTGGCCGGGATCGCGAGGGCGCCGGTCACGACCGAGAGTCCGATCGCGAACGCAGCGATGAACGCGAGCTGCACGATGCCCAGCAGGCCGATCCCGGCGATCTTGCCGGCGAGCAGCTGGCGCGGACGGATCGCCGAGAGCAAGATCTCCACCACTCTGGACGCTTTCTCCTCGATCACGCCGGTCGCGACCCAGACCCCGTATCCGAAGAGCTGACCGTACGCGAGCAGCACGGCGATGAAGGCGATGCCGGCGTTCTCCTCGCGTTCCGGATCCTGCGGCTCGAGCGTCCGCACGTCGACCAAGGGTTGGTTCAGCACGGCCTCGATCTGGGCGGCGCTCGCGCCCCCACCCTCGAGCGCGGCCGTGATCCTCACCCGGATGAGCGCGTTCTGGACGAGCTGGGTCAGCGTGGCCGGGACCGCGTCATCCCCCACCAGCTCGTCGCCGTCGAGCACCGCATCGAGCCGTCCGCTCCGCACCGCGGCCTCCGCATCGGCGACGTCGTCCCAGTGCCCGACACGGAGCTCGACCCCCTCCCGCTCGGCGACGTCGTCGAGCTCGGCCGCGGTCCGGTCGATCGCGGCCGGGTCGCGCCCGATGATCCCGAGGTCGAACGAGGGCGTGACCTCGTCGCCGAACGCCCGCAGCACGATGAACACGGTCAGCACGGTGAGCGTGATGCCGGTCGAGATGAAGAACCCCTTGTCGCGCAGTCGCACACGGAAGTCGCGGACCGCCACCAGGCGCCAGGCGCCCCGGTCGGTCGGTTTCGGCTCGTGCGCGAGACGCTCGTTCACGCGCCCACCACCTCGCGGAACAGCTCGGCGAGCGTGGGATGCACCGGTCCGAAGCGCATCACATCTCCCGACGCTCTCGCGAGATCGAGCACTCGCTGCTCGTCGACGTCAACGGCGAGCTCGAGTACGAGGCCGTCGTTGCGGACCTCGACGAGCTCGACGCCAGGGATCGACCCGTGCCATCCGTCCGATCCACCGCGCACCTGCACGAGGAGCAACCGCCGCGCGCGCCGGGCCCGAAGCTCGTCGATCGTGCCCTGGGCCACGATGTGGCCGTCGTCGATCAGCACGACCGCGTCGCACAGTCGCTCCACGAGATCGAGCTGGTGGCTCGAGAACACCACGGGCACGCCATGGTTCGCCGCCTGGCGCCGCAGCACGCCCGAGAGTACGTCGACCCCGACCGGGTCGAGACCCGAGAAGGGCTCGTCGAGGACGAGCAGGTCGGGCTCGTGCACCAGGGCCGACGCGAGCTGCACGCGCTGCTGGTTGCCCAGCGAGAGCGCCTCGACCCGGTCGGTCGCTCGCTCGGCCACGCCCAGCACCTCGATCGTCTCCTCGGCCCGCCGCCGCGCGTCGCCCCTGCCGACCCCGTGCAGCCTCGCGAGGTAGACGAGCTGGTCGAGCACGCGCATCCGGGGGTAGAGGCCGCGCTCCTCGGGCATGTAGCCGAAGCGGCGCCGCACCCGTGCGTCGACCGGCTCGTCCCGCCACCGAACGCTGCCGGCATCGGGGGTGAGGACCCCCAGGGCGATGCGCATCGCGGTGGTCTTGCCGGCACCGTTCGGACCCACGAACCCGACGATGCG